>NZ_JBQEQR010000062.1:0-142068 GCF_052037695.1 Vibrio sp. WZ-1
CTAAGCGCGGCTAGGAATCTAATAACAGCGAACGCTGAAGATCTTTCATAGCAACAAACCAACCGAGCACTTTGACAATAGATTCTGAATCACGCTCGTTCCTCGCTGTTCAGAATGACGACTTAAAGTAGTGAGCAAGAAGGGATTCCCTGCTCGCTCATTCTTCGCTCTAGGGAACGGCGCCCGAAAAATACCGAACTTAAATCTTTTCCAACAACTCCGGCATAATCTCAAACAAATCACCAACCAAACCATAGTCTGCGACTTGGAAGATTGGCGCTTCAGGGTCACTGTTGATCGCCACAATCACCTTAGAATCTTTCATCCCTGCCAAATGCTGAATGGCTCCGGAGATACCCACGGCAATGTACAGCTGCGGCGCGACAATCTTACCCGTCTGCCCTACTTGCAAATCATTGGAGACAAAGCCTGCATCTACCGCAGCGCGTGACGCACCAATTGCACCACCAAGCTTGTCGGCAAGTTGTTCCACCAACGCGAAATTCTCTTTGCTGCCTAATCCACGACCTCCAGAGACCACAACGTTTGCCGCAGGTAGCTCTGGTCTTTCACTTTCCGCTTTTTGCTGTGAAACAAACTCACTGTGCTCTGCCTTAATTACCGTTTCTAACGTCACGACATTCTCGACTACTGGTGAGTCAGACACAGCAATTGCGTCAAACGCTGAACTTCGAATCGTCATCATTTTGGTTGTGTCGTCAGAACGAACTCTGGCTAACGCGTTACCTGCATAGATGGGACGAATAACCGTGTCCAACGATTCAATTGCAATCACATCTGACAGTTGCCCAACATCCAGTAATGCAGCGATACGGGGCATCAAGTTCTTACCAAAGGTACTCGCAGGGGCAAGGATATGTGAATAATCCCGACCAACTTCGGCAATCAAGGTAGACAGATTTTCTGCCAATAAATGCTGATATTCGACGGCATCAATCGAGATGATCTGCAAAATACCTTGCACGCACTTCAACTCATCTAACACTGAGCTACATTGATACCCAACCAACAAGGCGGTGACAGGCAAAGAGGCACCCTCCTGTTGAATCTGAGAAGCCGCGCTCAACGCACGTAATGTATCGATTGAAAGTGATTGATTATCGTGATCCACAACGACCAAGGTTGCTAACTGTTTGCTTTCCATGGTTATGCCTCCTAAATCACTTTCGCTTCGTTTCTGAGCTTGTCGACCAACTCGCTCACACTACCAACCATTTCACCCGCTTTACGTGGAGGTGGCGTCATGACTTCCAGCACTTGCTGAGAGCGTTCGACACTCACACCAAAGAAGTCTGGCGTCATTACCGATAGCGGCTTCTTCTTCGCTTTCATGATATTCGGTAGAGAGGCGTAACGCGGTTCATTCAAACGTAAATCCGTACTGATGATCGCAGGCAAATCCAGTTTGAGCGTCTCTAAGCCACCGTCGATTTCTCGCGTAACCAGAACCGTTTCCCCTTCTACTTTCACTTCCGATGCAAATGTCCCCTGTGGACGATTCGTCAGTGCTGCCAACATTTGCGCGACTTGGTTGTTATCCGTATCGATTGACTGTTTACCCAGAACCACCAATTTAGCCTGTTCTTGCTCCATCACCGCTTTGAGTAACTTCGCGACCGCAAGCGGTTCTGGTGACTGTTCAACATCAATATGAATCGCACGATCCGCACCTAATGCGAGCGCTGAGCGCAATTGTTCCTGACAACTGGTGTCACCAATCGACACCACCAACACCTCCTCTGCTACCCCAGCTTCTTTCAGGCGTACTGCCTCTTCCACCGCAATTTCACAGAATGGGTTCATCGTCATTTTCACGTTGTTGGTTTCCACGTCGGAACCATCAGATTTCACTCTTACTTTAACGTAGGGGTCAATTACACGTTTAATCGCAACCAGTACTTTCACATTCCCTCCTAGCAGATCGCAAAGCGATACGCATCCTTGCAATTGGGTCATGCGCGACAAAGATTTGTATAAATCTCAGGTTTTTGCTCGCAAAAATCACACTGTGACATTGTCACACAAAATCCTTATCACGCCCTATGACGTTACCATTTGAGCTTAGTTTAGTTTACGTTTACGTCAACTGGACTATAGTTCTTTATACGAGCACTGCGCAATAGAAGAAGCACCTGAAACACAAAGAAAGGTTTCGCATAAAGGAAGCAAGAAGATGGAAAGAGAATGCATGGAATTTGATGTGGTGATTGTCGGCGCCGGACCTGCAGGTTTGAGTGCAGCATGCCACTTAGCACAACTCAACCAAGACTGTGAAGGTGAGCCTCTGTCTATTTGTGTAGTAGAGAAAGGCTCAGAAGTTGGTGCACATATCTTATCTGGCGCGGTCTTCGAAACGCGTGCATTAGATGAACTCTTTCCTGATTGGCAGAGCATGGGCGCGCCTCTTTCCGCCGCTGTAAAAAACGATGCCTTCTTGTACCTAACGACAGAACTTAATCACGTTCGTGTTCCCCACTTTCTTACCCCTAACCCAATGCATAACGATGAAAGCAACTACGTCATCAGCTTGGCGAACTTGTGTCGTTGGTTA
The DNA here is from genome assembly GCF_052037695.1 of Vibrio sp. WZ-1. Lineage (NCBI taxonomy): Bacteria > Pseudomonadati > Pseudomonadota > Gammaproteobacteria > Vibrionales > Vibrionaceae > Vibrio > Vibrio sp. WZ-1. Next base: position 2,573 of record NZ_JBQEQR010000062.1, read on the forward strand.
GCAGAACAAGCAGAATCACTTGGCGTCGAGGTCTATCCCGGTTTCGCCGCTTCCACGATTAACTACGATGCATTTGGCGCTGTTACAGGGGTAAACACCAGCGACATGGGCTTGGACAAGCAAGGAGAAGCCAAACCCAATTTTGAAGCCGGTATTGAGTTAAAAGCCAAATACACCGTATTCGCCGAAGGTTGCCGAGGTCATTTAGGTAAAGAGCTCATCCAACGATTTGGTTTAGACGATGATAAACAACCGCAACATTATGCGCTCGGGCTCAAAGAGATTTGGGAGTTACCTGCTGATGCCAAAGATCAATCAGGCAGCGTGATTCATTCTACAGGGTACCCACTGAGTGAATCCAACACCACTGGCGGCGGTTTCCTCTATCATATGGAGAATAACCAAATCGCCGTTGGGCTTATTGTCGACTTAAATTACAGCAATCCTTACTTAAGTCCGTTTGACGAATTTCAACGTTTTAAGCACCACCCTGCAATCGAACAGCATTTGAAAGGCGCTCAACGCATCGCTTACGGTGCAAGAGCCATTGCGAAAGGTGGACTGTCTTCTCTGCCGCGACAGCAATTCCCCGGCGGTTTATTGATTGGTTGTGATGCAGGTACCTTAAACGTCGCTAAGATCAAAGGCAGTCATACTGCGATGAAATCCGGTTTGTTAGCGGCAGAAGCCATTACCGAAGCATTCACACAATCAAATTCGGAGCCGGATTACCAAACCAAATTTGAAGATTCATGGCTGTATGAAGAACTCAGCGACACACGCAATTTTAGTGCGAACATTCATAAGTTCGGCAGTCTGCTAGGTGGCGCGCTTTCCACCTTCGAACACAATCTATGGTTACCTCTGGTTAAGAAACCAATACCGTGGACAATCACAGACCCTTCACTCGATCATGAACAACTGAAATCAATTGACGAGTGCCAACCCATTGAATACGTGAAGCCTGATGGCGTGATCAGTTTCGATAAGGCCTCATCGGTGTTTTTGTCCGGAACACAGCACGAGGAGAATCAGCCGTGCCACTTACACCTTGCCTATCCTCATATTCCGATTCAAGTACATTTGAAGAAGTTTGACGAGCCGAGTCAGCGCTACTGCCCTGCTGGCGTGTATGAAGTGGTGGAAGTCGAAGGCGAACGAATATTCCAAATTAACGCTGCAAACTGTATACATTGCAAAACCTGTGACATCAAAGATCCATCACAGAACATCACTTGGAAGGCACCAGAAGGTGGCGGCGGACCGAGTTATCAGAATATGTAGTTAGATTAACCAAAATAAAACGGCATCTGAATAGTTCAGATGCCGCTTAACATTAATGGTTATCTTGCCAAAGATAAATTATTAGTCCGTTGTAAACACGTGATGTTGGAACAACTGGTCAACAATTTCATGCGAGGTCGCTGATGCGCCCAGTTCTAGACCAGACATATCAAAATTCTCCAATGCAACCGATGTAGACTGACCTGTATCGTTAGTAATTGTTAGATTAAGGATATCCTGTTCACCATCAAAACTAGCACTAACATGTTCCAGTAAGGCTTCCATACCAGCCATATCATCTGCTGGCGAAACAATATCACTCAAATCTAACTTATCTTCAGCTAGGTTGAAGTCTTTGATCACATCCATAGATGGGTCAGAACTTAAAGACTCATTGGTGAAAGTAAACGTATCGCTCCCCTCACCTCCCGTTAGGATATCATTCCCTAAACCTCCGATGAGAATATCATTACCAAGACCACCCACTAGGATGTCATCGCCTGCAGCGCCATTTAAGGTATCCGCACCGTCTTGCCCCAGCATGATATCAATAGTCTCACTACCATCAAGCAAGTTGGCCAGGTCATTACCCATGACAGCATGACGCTCAGTAGAAGCGACGTCTGCACCTGATTCACTAAGTGTTAGAGTAAAGACGTTGTCACTCACCCCGCCTCTTCCGTCTGACACTTTAAAGAGAAAGCTAAGATCAACTTGTTGGCTACCTTCTAAGGTAACGCTATCACTTTGTGTAAAGCTGTAACTGCCGTTTGACTCGACCTCTAACAAGCCAAATGCCGTTTCAACATGTAAGCTCCCATCTACTTGACTCGTCGAAGAAACAAGGTCTTGGTCGACGGTGACATCATGCAAATCCGCACTCAAAAGAGTAAAATCCCCATCAGCCAAAGATACTGTCATGATGTCGCCATCTTCATCTTGGCTTCCTGAAAGCAACTCACCAGCAATTGGTTCAGGAGAAAATTGATTTAGGAACTGGCCCAATTCTTCGCCAGAGTCGATAAATACAACTTTGTCGCTCAACTCTTCCAGCGCTTGTGCTGCACTTTCATTATCTGACGTTGCAATACCAATACCATATACTTTGGCATCATGCGTTTGCTTATAGTCTTCCCATCGTTCATTCAAATCCGCAGCTGCTACTTCACCTTCTTTAGGGTTTGGTGCACCGTCAGAGATAAAGAATATGGTCTCTTTACTTTCGATTGGCTGTTCTTTCAAGAACAGATCCCAATCAAAATTACCGTTTTCATCTAAGCCATCTTGCCAAGGGAATTGAGTTCCTATTTCATTGGGGGCCATGACGGCTTCTAGTGCCTTGCTGTAGTCTGTGTTCGTACCATGATCAATGTCACACCATTGACTCACGTAAGAGGCAACTTCGCTGAGATATTCAGGATCATTGGAATCACGTCCATTCAGCAAAGGCGGACGGCTCATTTCCTCTACTTGATCTAAAGTTAACCAGCTCTGTGTAGACGTATCGCCATCAAAACGAACCAAGCGAATGAAAGTATTAGATTGACCGCCTTCCTCAATCATGTTTTCAACCATAGAATGCAGAGCCTCTGCTGCTTTATAAGCTCTTGATTCGCTCTTTTCTGCAGTTGCTTCACTACCAACGGTGTTTTGTCCATCAAAGGTACGAGTCATACTGTTTGATTCATCAAACACAACCGTCACTTTGTTAATCGGCAAGTCTTCCATTTCAGCAAAGCCATGTACTGGCGATGAAGTAGGCGCATGGTTTTCAGTTACGTTTAGAGTAACCTGAGTTGTATCTTTGTCCGTCCCATCCGTCGCCGTGACTTCTAATTGATAGCTATCCTTAACAGAGTGATCTAGCTTAATGCCGTCTTTAAGCCAAATCTCACCGCTATTTGAATCTACGCGGAATAAATTCGCATCACCGCCACTTAGCTCGTATTTAATAGTGTCAACACCATCAGGGTCGAAAGCTTTAACTTGCCCCACAAGCAATCCAGCTTCCTGCTCTGCAACGTTAAAGGTTGCATTATCTGCAGTTGGCATACCGCTGACATCGGTTCCGTGAGTCTGATCTGCATCAGTATTGCTAATAAACTCAGGAGCGCGATCTCGAATATCGATAGTCACTTCACCAGTGGCGGTATCGCCATCCGCGTCGATAACGGTTACATCAAATTTTTCTTGTTGATGGCCAACAACATTCGTCGCTTTATAATCATAGCGACCATTCTCAAAGTTAATGGTTAACGTGCCGTGCTCGGTGTCGATCTCTGCCAACGAGTAAGAAGAAATAACCGTTCCATCACTCTTACTAACAGTACCTTCCACTTTATTATATTGGTAGGTTTCACCATCCACCTCTATTTGATCGACCCATTGGCTATCGCCACTAATATCATCTAAAAGGTTACTTTGAAGCTGACCTGATACTGTTTTATTCAGGAGCCCCTCTATTTGAGAGTCATCAGTCACCACTAGTGCTGAGCCTTTATCGGTTGCCACTGGCTCTAGATATTTCATATCCGCACCAGCACCAATACCAATTGACCAAATGTTCTCTAAAGACGCACCACTCGAACCGATACTGCGCTCCATCGCATTTTCAAGAATGATATTTTGCTCAGCTTCTGTCGGTTGATCCCAACCATTAACTAAGTACTCGTAACGCTGCTCACTTTCAAAATCGTCTGCTGTAGACCACTTCATTAAGCTCTCGCGTAACTCTGTATATGCAGGATCTGACGTCTTTGTCCATGAGTTGAAGTCGCTTGGCGCACCATCCGAAATAAAGTAAAGCTGATGATTGCTAGTGTCATCTGTTTCTTGACTAAGGTCAGTTAAGGCAGCATTTACTTGGTCAATCGCTTGGCTATATGGCGTCCAGCCACCACGACCAATTGAATCCAAGTAAGCATCAATATCATCCACAGATTCCAGCCATTCAGACGTTTGACCATCTGGATAACCTGAGTGCGTCGCAATCTTAAATCGAACGTCACCAAGATCATCATACTTTTCAAACATGGTCTTAATTGCACTGCGTGCTAGGTCCCAGCGGGTAACTTCAACGCCTTGCTCGTTTTTAACCATGTCATCCCACATTGAACCCGATGCATCTAACGCGATAACAACACTGTTGTTTTGTGGGTCAACATCCATGATTTCATGGTGCTCTGAATTAACTGAAGGTAAAGAGTCAACAACGCCAAGGTGCATGGTCGCATTTTCAACTCGACCACCTGCATCCACTTGAATGTTGACAGGGATATCTAACGTATCAGCACCTGGCTTTGAATGATCTACTGGCTCATATTGTTCGACGGTATAATGGCCAGTTTTCCCATCAATGCTCGCTTCAATGACTTTGACCTTATCATCACCTGAGCCAACATATCCGGTTAAAGTACCGCGATCGTCACTCACTTCAAACACGACTGGCTTACCTTCACTGGTAACGTTCTCCAGATTCTGTTCAGAATCAAATCGGAACTCAGCATCTGATGCAGAACCAAGGTTGGCAACTAAATCACCTTCAGCATGTACGCCAGAATTCGCACCAACTGCAGACTCATCGAGCATGATATGCGAATCATCCAATGAAATAGGCTCACCGACCACATGGACTGTCACTTCTGCTTCATCAGTTAGGCCATCCGCATCTTTAATGACGTATTTAAATGAGTATTCCTTTATTTCCCCAGTTTTAATCGTGCGCTGATCTTCTGGCAATGACTCAAGATACTTGGCTGCATCAAACACCAATTTGCCATCTACTAGGTTTAGATAATCTGTTTGTGGGTAGTCGATAATGGTCAGTTCGTCACCGTCTGGATCGCTATCATTCGCTAACACATCCAACTCTAGAATACCTGCTCCTGTTGTTTGATAGTCGTCATCAAAGCTCGTCAAGTCGGCGGAAACTTGCGTTACAAAGTACTCCGATCCTTTAGGATCAACCACACCATCTTTGTAACCCACTGCTGACATTTCAATGCTATCGAAATATCGACCGTCCGCATCAATACTTACAACTTGCTTACCATTGCCAGTACCTACAAATACACCCGAAGCGACAACCTCACCTTTGTAGTAAGCCTTCCAAACACCGCGCTCAACTCCAGGCTCCCAAGAGCTCCAAAGATTGTTAACTTGTACTTCAGCATGATCTGCGACTTGTCCATCAGCGAAAGTGAAACGCATAGCCTCACTGTGTGAAGTGGCATCATCGAACCCAATTTGACCGTCTTTTACCTGATCCGTACCGCCATCTAAGGAGGAGCTAACCCCAAACTTATGCGTACCACCGTCACCGGTGTAATCCGCCTTGTTAGCGTCACCGATTTTGTTACCAGTGTTGGTATCAACGATGTAGTAATCCACACTAATATCGGCACTGTCGTCCCAGTTCGTGTGATCTAAAACCTTAGTCTCTTTCTCAATACCCTTGTCATCTTCAGCGATTGGAGCTTCGTTAATGTCATTTATCACGACATTGACGTTGGCCGTATCCTTCGCTCCAGACTGGTCTTGAGCTTCTACCAATAGTTGGTAGCTATCCAACGTTTCATAATCAAAGACTACGCCGCTTTTAACGCTGATCTCACCTGTATGACTGTTTATTTCAAAAAGGTCAGTATGGTTGGTTAACTGATAAGTTACATTGCTACCTTTATCGACATCAAATGCCTCAACCTGCCCAATTACGCCAGCAACAGCATTCTCATTAATGCTAAATTGGTAACTATCGGTATCGGCTTTACCGTCTTCATCTAGGCCGTGGCTATCATTTGTTCCACTAATAAATTCCGGAGCATCGTTGTTACCAGTAATAGTCACAACCACCTCATGAGTCGTGCCATCTGCAGATGTTACTGTCATGGTGCGGATCACCGGATCGCTATCGGCGTCTAACGCTTGCACGTCTGGATGATTATTGTTCAGCTCATAGGTCCAGTTACCCTGCTCATCGATAGAGAAAGTACCCCAGTTGCCGTCCTGAACGTCTGTTTGCGGTTGGAAGACCGCCTCACCTGCATCAGGGTCATCCACGTTTAAGTTGCCGCCAGTGGTCAGCGTTACGTCTTCTTGCACTGCGCCCGCGTCATCACCCGGTTGGTCTGGTGTGATGATCGCTTTGTCATCTGAGCCCGTGATCGTCACCACCACGTCATGAGTCGTGCCGTCCGCCGATGTTACTGTCATGGTGCGGATCACCGGATCGCTATCGGCATCTAACGCTTGCACGTCTGGGTGGCCGTTGTTCAGCTTATATGTCCAGTTACCATCGGCATCGATAGAGAAGGTACCCCAATTACCATCTTGAACGTCGGTTTGAGGTTGGAAGACCGCCTCGCCTGCATCAGGGTCGTCCACGTTTAAGTTGCCGCCAGTGGTCAGCGTTACGTCTTCTTGCACCGCGCCTTTATCATCACCCGGTTGATCTGGTGTGATGATCGCTTTGTCATCAGAACCCGTAATGGTGACTACAACATCATGAGTGGTGCCATCCGCAGATGTCACTGTCATGGTACGAATAACTGGATCGCTATCGGCATCTAACGCTTGCACGTCTGGGTGGCTGTTGTTCAGCTCATAGGTCCAGTTACCATCGGCATCGATAGAGAAAGTACCCCAGTTGCCATCTTGAACGTCTGTCTGTGGTTGGAAGACCGCTTCACCTGCATCAGGGTCAGCCACGTTTAAGTTGCCGCCAGTGGTTAGCGTTACGTCTTCTTGCACCGCGCCCGCGTCATCACCCGGTTGATCTGGTGTGATGACCGCTTTGTCGTCTGAGCCAGTAATAGTGACTACAACGTCATGAGTGGTGCCGTCCGCCGACGTCACTGTCATGGTACGAATAACTGGATCGCTATCGGCATCTAGCGCTTGCACGTCTGGGTGGCTGTTGTTCAGCTCATAGGTCCAGTTACCATCAGCATCGATAGAGAAGGTACCCCAATTGCCATCTTGAACGTCGGTTTGAGGTTGGAAGACCGCTTCGCCTGCATCAGGATCAGCCACGTTTAAGTTACCGCTCGTGGTCAGCGTTACGTCTTCTTGCACCGCGCCCGCGTCGTCACCATCAATTAACGCCGTGGAGTTACTACTATCTATTTCAGAAGAATGGAGCACCTCAGGTAAATCTTTGGTATCACTCTGCTCACTGTCTAAACCTGAAGTTTCAAAAAACGTACTTGCCAGAAGTTCAGCTCCTGAACGTTCAATCGTTCCGGAAGCCGTTAAACTAGAACCTAATTGCTCACCTGCAGCTGTGGCATATTCCTCTCCTAACTCTGTCGGGTCATCGCCTTGCGCAATAGCTTTAACAATGTCCTTCACTTCAGGAGGTATATCTGAGTTTGTATCACCACGTTCTACTGAAGTGTTTAGAGCTAGAGAGTCACTTTTCATCGTCTCTACGACAATCTCACCCGGAAGCAAGTTATCCTTAGATTCAACTACTCTAATGTGACCATCTTTACCGATTACAACATACTTATCTGTAGTTGAGCTTGACTTTCCAACCAAAATTATTACCCCATTTAGCAGATGAAATAATCCCTTCCCCCTCGATGAATTCAGGAAATGAGAATTACTTCAGGCAGTGATACATATAGGTGATAATTTATCATTAATTGCCCAACGTAAAACATGCACTTTTCAGCCAATAAGTTTCATGTTTTAAAGTTGTTTTATTTTGCTCCATAAAGACATATGTTATGCGGCTTATTTTTGAGGACTTTGTTCCGACAATTACATTTTTTGACAGATGATGGCTTAAATTTACCAAGTCAGATCTTATACAAACGTTTTCTTTAATATATTCAGTTCTTACAGTTTCAATATTGAGACATAAATTAAAGATAATTAGCGTTGCGAATTATTTGGGGAGACTTCCTTTGAAGCTTAGTAGTATTAGTCTTGTGTGTTTTGGTTTGTTAATACCCCTTCACTCAAGTGCACAGACATTAGAGCAGGCTGTAGCAATTACATTTGCAACCAACCCAGAGATTAAGAGTGCGTTCAATGAATATATGAGCAAACGCTACATCATTGACCAATCAAGTGGCGCGTATAAACCGACTATCGATTTAGACGCTGGTATCGGTTATGAAGGTATAGACTCTGCGAACTCTTCAGATAGAACAGATATGACCCGTAAAGACGCCACAATTACATTTAACCAACTGATTTGGGATGGTTCAAAGACCCTATACGATATAGATCGTACATCAGCAGATGCAGAATCGGTGCGTTATCAATTGCTGGCTGATGCTCAAAATGTTGCTCTACAAGTTGCTAAAGCGTATCTGGACGTAATTGAGGCACAGGAATTTATTACGCTTTCTGAAAGCAACCTAAATACGCACGAACGTATTTATACTGATATCAAAAAACGTACAGAGTCGGGAATTGGATCAATTGCCGACCTGACACAAGTTGAAGGGCGTCTAGCGAAGGCGCACAGCAATTTGCTAGCGGCACAAAACAACTATAAAGATGCGCAAACCACATTTATTCGATTAGTGGGCGAAACCCCTCAGGATCTGATCTTTCCACGCGCAGACCAAAACTTTATCCCAAGCAGCTTAGATGAGGCTAAAAATCAAGCTTTTGAAAACCATCCCGTTATCAAAATAGCATTAGCTGATGTCGATTCTGCAAGATTCCAATACCAGCAAGCAGACGCTAACTACTTCCCAGTGGTTTCTGTTGAAGCAGCACAAAGTTGGCGTGATGATGCTGGAGGTGTTGAAGGTAGCAGCTCTGAAACCACTGCAATGCTTCGTCTCCGTTACAACCTCTACAATGGTGGCAGAGATTCTGCAAACACAGACAGTATGGCCTACCAACTCAACAAAGCGAAAGATCTACGTGAGCGCGCCTACCGAAGTGTTGAACAAGAACTAGGCCTATCGTGGAGTGCTCTAGAGCTGACTGGTAAGCAAAAAACCTTCCTAAGTCAGCATGTTGACTTCATGTCAGACACTGTTATTGCTTACCAAAAACAATACCGCATCGGTAAACGTACATTGCTGGATTTGCTCAATACTGAAAATGAGTTATTTGAATCACGAAAAAGTTACCTCGATACTCAGTTCGCTCAACAATACGCTAAATACCGAACTCTAACTTCTACAGGAAAATTACTTGATGCATTACGCGTCGATATTCCTCAAGAATGGACTCAGCCAGTAGAGTACTAAAAACCATGAAAAACAATACCTTAATATTTCTAGCTTTAACTACAATGAGCCTACATAACGCATTTGCAATGGATCAGTTCGATTACATTCCAACTCCAGAGGCCACTCAAGTCGCAGACCTGCAAGACTTGGACAATGATGGCGTAATCAATGCTCGCGATCTGTGTACAAATACCCCGCTTGGTGCCGAAGTAGATAATGATGGCTGCGAAACCTACCTAAACAAAGAAGAACAGTATCAACTTAAGATCTTGTTTGCTAATGATTCAGATAGCATTAATCCAGTATTCCAACAAAAGATTACTGAATTGGCCACATTTCTTAAGAAGTACCCTACGACCTCTATCGAGATACAAGGTTATGCAAGTAAAGTTGGCACCGCTGCCTATAATCTTGATTTATCACGTCGCCGCGCGAGCAATGTACGTAATCTATTAATTAAACAGGGTATTTCAGAGAAAAGGCTAACTATTGTAGGCTTTGGTGATACCCATTTAGTCAAATTAGGCACGGATGATGTAAGCCACGCTTTAAACCGTCGAGTAACCGCTACCGTTATTGGGCATAAAGGTATGGTTAAAGATGAGTGGACTATATTTACTACTTTTCCAAAAGTAGACTAACACCCCAGCCCCTAGTTAATTTTAAGTAATTACTAGGGGCATTTCTCTCCTTCGTATTCAGCGATAAAAAATCAAACCTGAACAAACTTTACTCACCAACGACTTTTTAGATAGAAACCAGAAACTGATAACTAATATACTTATAACTAAGAAAACATAATTATCTTAATAAATTAAGTAAAAACATAAGCCGTTTTAAAAAAATAGTAGTAATATCTTTATCTAAAACAGAAATGATACTTTTTAAGCGAATATAGCATGACTATTTCAAGCCAACTTTAAGGCTATTCCTTATATTAGGTTTTAAAAAACTAAGTATCCCCTCTTTATCTATTATACAAGCCGTGGCATAGCAAAATGACCGAAACATGTCTTCGTAGATTGAGTCAGCTACTAAATCATTACAATCACTCTCAGCTGCACCAAGTTAGCTTAGATGATTTGGAAGCCGTCTTTGCTACCTCCAGACGTAATACTTCCAACATCCTCAAGATGCTAGATAACTATGGTTGGATAAGATGGATACCAGGCCGAGGTCGTGGTAAAGCCAGCACTCTCAAAGTAATGATCTCAATGCATCAAGCCCTGTATCGAACTATCCACCATGAAATTAGTAGCGGTAACTTCGATGCTATTCCAAAATACCTAGAGACGTATAAAACGGTTGCAGCAAGTGCACTTAGCCAAGCAATGGCAGAAGCCGCACAAGAAAATCAAGACGCAAATTCTCTTATCATAAGCCAATATCCTTGGGTTAATGAACTCAACCCATCTGTGACGTATCGCTTTTCAGAGCTCCAAGTCATACGAAGTATTTATGATACCCTGTTCACTATTGACTCGAATGGTCAATTAAGCCCCCACTTAGCCTGTGACTACCAAACTGACGGGAAATTTATCTATATTTGGCTTCGCCCGGATATCCGAAGCCATGATGGCCTCATGCTAGAAGCTCAAGATGTCATCATTGCACTAGAGCAGTTGGTAGCAACAGATGGCCCTGTAAAAAGATTGTTTCAACAAGTCGTAAAAGTCAGCTTTGATGACACACGACAAGCTATCTGTATCGAGCTTATTCAGGAGAACCCATTATTCATATACTGCCTCGCTACAGCTAACGCATCTATCGTATCAAGACGCCATAAAGCCTTTAGTAATCAGAGGAGTGTGGCAATTGGAACAGGCCCATTTAAGTTAGAGTACTGGGAAGAAGATAAGATAGTGATGAAAAAACACCATCATTACTTCGCTAAAAAAGCACTGTTAGACCAAATCACCCTCTCCCACCAAGGCGAGGAGCTCGATAAGCATCTCTGTTATAACCAAGACACCGATGATAATGAAAGCTATACGATCCAAGCTTTTTCCTATTTGGCACATAACCGCCGTCCCAGCAGTTCAATTAGCGATCAAACGTGGCAAAGCTTGTTTAAGTTTCTGGAGAGTCGTCGATTTGAGTTCGCAGCCCATAGTGACTTGGATGTAATGGATCTGATTGGGGCATCGGAATCAGTGAGCGATGTACCAAAGCTTACAGGCACTATTGTCTTGACACATCCCAAATGGACCATCAAATACCTAGAGAGAATGAGCGAGTGGCTTATCGCTTTGATTAGTCAAACAGGCCTGAAAGTAGAGCTAGTAGAATTATCTGATGCTAGTAAACCCCAACTCGTAAAAGAACAAGCGGATCTGCTACTTGTCGAAGACCTTATTGAGCCACCATTACAATACGGTGCATACGAGTGGTTGCTTACGGGGACCGGCATTCGTTTCATCTTTGACACAGGTGAGTTTGATCACCACGTCGACGCTGTACACGACGCGATTGCTCAAGGCAGACCTAAGGAACGCTTAATAGAAGTACTCGCCACATTAAGGCATAGCTCAAGCATCTTGCCGCTCTTCTGGGGACAAGAACAAGTCACCTGTAAAAAAGGAGTCTCTGGTATACAAATACGTAAGTCTGGATACAGTGACTTCTACAAGCTAAGGATGAGTCCCTCAGATATTTAACCTACTGATCACCAGTTTATATTTCTATTATCTTGGGATATCAAGATACTCTTAAAAACATATAAAACGACGAGCGTGATACTGTTTAAGTATCACGCTCGCAACGGTGAAGTGAAGAGTGCATCTATGCATTACAACACCCTTGAAGCTATGAGATATCATATCGCCTTCTTACTTGAACCTAAGGCTCCCATATTGGCAATTGCAATGCCTCAGCCTGCTCTATGAGCATTAATCCATCTTCAACCAAAAGATAACGTTCAAAAATTAGCGACCATACCGATAAAACCACTCTTTGCACATATGCTTGCTTAGTTGGATAGAGCGCAAGCAGTGTCTCGTCGTCATATTCTAAAAATGTCCCACCATTTGCGAAGAATATCCCTGGGCCTCCAGCGTAGTCATAATCAATACCGCCATAGACGCCAAGTGGAGCACCCAGCATAGACGAGAGTGGGCTTTGCTTCGAACTAGGCATATGAGGAAGACGTATCCCGCCTTCGGCGAAGCCATCTCTATTCGAATCGGTGATGTATGCCTGACCTCCACTCCAACTCAATAGAGAGTCATCCCCTCTTAGATCCAAGAAAGAAACAAAAGTCTGGGGATCAGGCTTTGAGAAAAGCGTACGACTTTTTGGTGTTGATACGTCATATTTCACTTTCAAATACAGATTCCAAAACGCGGCTCTAACGGAAGGTGCGACAGAAACTGGATTTTGCTTAAAGTTGAACCCTAAACCACCAAACAACAGTTCAAATGGCAGAAATTGCTTATCAATATGAGCCAGGCCAGCGTACTCATAAACACTTAAGTTCGACGTTGAGTTTCTTAACTTGCCATCTCCACGAGCAAGCTCTGTTTCACTTTGTGTATTGTAAGCGACAGTCGGGACATGTTTCGTGGGTGCTTTTGAGCAAGGAGTATATCGCCAAGGAAACTCGTCATTGATTAACTGACGACAAATGCCACCAGCGACACCAAGGAACAAGCCATCAAAGGCGGGATTCTCTATGCTCCCATTGAGCTCTTCCGTTAGCATGGTCGCCAGCAACTTACCAGTTTGCGACCAACCGAAACCAATCGTTTGTTTTATTTCACAGTCAGTTTCGAGCTGCAACATGGCAAGGACCTCATTCGTTTTTAAAAAATGAGCAAACTGTCGCAAGATGCTATAACCATCCGTCCCCTTAACGATCGTTCCACTCGTTTGGTCTACCACGTTTTTATCCCAAATAACGCTCGCATAAATAAAACTATTCTCACCTCTCCCCGAAATGAAGCTTTCTCCGAGTATTATTTGTCCAATATTTAGCGTGATGTAACCAAGTGGTGTGGGTGGGAATTCAAAAAGTACGCTGTTTACAACATCAACAATCGCAACCTGATTACAGCTTTGCTTCGGAATCATTAAAGAAACAGGGACACTAAACGGTGAGCTTGTTTGGCTAGGCTCTTCAACCTCCCCCGCAAACATAGCGGAAATCACATAATACGGTTTATTCCCTATGTCTTGCTCTTGTATGTCCACATCATTTAGCGTCGAAGCATGCGCCATGGATTGAATCATCAATAACAATCCAATAGCGATGTTCATAAAAGTAAGTCGTCGCATACCAATCCTCCATCGAAGTAGATTTACTTTCGTTGACGTATCTATATTTTTATTTTTAACAACAAGATACGCCCAACCACCTCGGGATTGTGCTTATTACTCGGGATGCCACTTTTATGCCTGACATCTCTAATGATAGCTTGTTTCTGCAACAGCCATGCGAGTTCTGAAGCCACAAAACAATGTGGCTTCAATGCCCATATCAACTAACTACTTCTCACACACGATTTTTAGACCTCTACCCCTGCTTCATCTTCTTCTACGATATCCGTTTCTTGGCTCGCCTCTTCCAACCATTGCTGTAAAGATTCACTTGCTAGTACCTTCTGTTGGTAGGCTTTGGCACCTTCCGATAACTCGATACCGTAAGTTTGGAAACGTAATGCCACCGGAGCATACATGGCATCTACAATCGACCACTCTCCAAATAGCCAACCGTTTGGATGCAGCTCTGATTGCTCTGCCCAAATGGCATCAATACGAGCAATATCTTTACGTGCACCCTCCGTTAAATCGACTTTTCTGCGGGCGCGGATGTTCATTGGGAGTTCGTTTCTTAAATCAAAGAAACCCGAGTGCATTTCGGCGGCGATAGCGCGGGCTTTAGCTCGTTCTGCGGAGTTGCTTGGCCATGCTTGGCCTTGTAAGTATTGCTCGTTAACGTATTCCAAAATCGCTAATGAATCCCACACTGTTGCATCGCCATCCACCAAGGTCGGTACTTTCGCCGTTGGTGTAATACCTTCCAAGGTCTTGTAAAAATCTTCCGTGAACAACTTCAGCTTGGTGACTTCCACATTCAATTTGAATTGAGAAAAGATCAGCCATGCACGCAGTGACCAGCTTGAGTAGTTTTGGTTAGCAATAAACAGTTTCATGACGCCTCCATGCGGTTCGTGTTTTGAGTACCCATTCACAATATCTGATTGTGTTTAAGGGGACTAACGGATAGTTTTGATGGAACACTTCAACAAAAACGATGGATGAGTTTTAGATATGGATATCGATGCGTTACGCAGCTTTCTTGCTTTTGTAGAAACGGGAAGTTTCACTCGTGCAGCCAAGCAGATCAATCGCACCCAATCAGCGTTTAGTGCACAAATGCGTAAGCTGGAAGACGAACTCAGCGTCAGTTTGTTTGAAAAAGAAGGTCGTAACCTTGTCTTAAGTGAAGCGGGACTGGCACTTCGCTCTCATGCAGAGCAACTAGTCAGCTTACACAATCAAGCGCTGAAACAAGTGAAACGTTATGAAAACAAGCGCCCTCTTCGCTTAGGTTGCCCAGAAGATTACAACGACAATATCCTGCCTAAAGTCATCCGCGTATTGCAGCAATCTGAACCCACATGTTCTATTCAAGTCTTCAGTGAGCCAAGCATCACCTTGAGAGAAAACTCGATGAAGGAAAGCTAGACGCGGCGATTGTGACAAGAGCACCGGACAGTGAAGAAGGTTACTGGCTAGCAAGCGACAAAGGCGTGTGGATTGCTCACCCTGATTTTGACATCGAGAGCGTCCAACCTCTCCCTCTCGCCCTTTTCCAAACCGACTGCAAATACCATGCGGCAGCGGTAGACGGATTGACCAAGCGCGGCATACCCTATCAACTAATGGCGTGTTGCAATACGGCATCTGCACAGAGAGCAATTGTACGTTCGGGCATGGCGATAGGTGCAATGGGCAGTATTAGCGTTACAAACGATCTTAAGATCTTAGACGATATGCCATCGCTGCCTTCCGTGGATATTGTTCTGGTCACGGGCGTCGAGCCTCATCCAATACTAGATAAAGAATGCTTGGCGCAGTTGGTTGAGTTAATGGCTTGAGCTTTTAATAATACCTGTTCCGTTAATTAGATGTTCAAAAAATTGCGCCGGTAAAATCACTTAAAACAAGGCAAAGATTGCAGCTAGCTAGTTACTCTACCTACAAAATCTTTAACACCATTATAAGTGATTTTAACCAGCAAGAATGAGCAGATAATTGATGGAATTGGTATAAGTCCCAAACAAAAAAAGCCCCTGCGAGAGAATCATCCACAGAGGCGAAGTGAAATCAAATTAATAAGGACAGTCTTAAGCAGCTTCGAACGCTAGTGCTTTCTTCTCTACCCGACGGAATATCAGTGTAAGGATACCATTCACACCTAAGTAGAACACTCCTGCAATACCAAATACTGTCAACGTATCGTAGGTTTGTGCATTAATACGCTGCGCATAACCCATCAAATCCATAATCGTGATTGTGCTAGCCAGTGACGTCCCTTTGAACACCAAAATCACTTCGTTAGAGTAAGCAGGAACAGCACGACGAATTGCGTATGGCAGCAGAACTTTCAGCGTTGCAGTTTTGTTCATACCCAATGCACGACACGCTTGCCATTGACCAGACGGAATCGCGTTAAACGCACCTTTGAACAACTGAGTACTGTACGCCGCAGTATTAAGCGCTAACGCTAACATCGCGCAAAACCAAGGTTGGCTCAACCAAGTCCAAAATACGCTTTCTCTTACCGCATCAAACTGGCCTGGACCGTAGTACACCAAGAAGATCTGCACCAACAAAGGCGTACCAGTGAAAAGGGTGATGATGCCACGACTTACCCAATGCAAACCCGGAGTACGAAGGATCAGAGTCAGCGTCATCATCAAAGCAAGAATACACCCCACAACCAAAGAGGCTGCTGTCAATTGGAGGCTAGTACTTAAACCATCCAGCATTTGCCAAACGTGTTGTTCGTTCATGCGGTAGCCTCCTGTCCCATGCTCATGCCTTGAATCGAAAATTTCTTATCAATCAGTTTTACAGCACGTTGAGTAATGAGTGTAATGATCAAATAAATTGCCGCAGCTGTAGCGTACCAAGTGAAAGCCTCATGCGTAGCTGCTGACGTTAGCTGCGCTTGTTTCAGCAAGTCCGTCACACCAATCAGTGACACTAGCGCCGTATCTTTTAGTAGCACTAACCATTGGTTAGTTAAACCTGGTAGAGCGTGTCTTACTGCTTGCGGCAAAACAACTCGAATAAAAGCGTGCACTTGACTGATACCTAGAGCACTCGCCGCTTCTCTCTGCCCTCTCCCGACGGCTTTCAACGCGCCACGTAGGGTTTGAGAGGCGTAAGAAGCGAAGATTAACGACAGCGCCACCACACCAGACAAGAACGGGCTAACCTCAATAAAGTCTCCGGTGATTAAAAACAGAACCTGCGTCGAACCAAAATAGATGAACAACACGACAAGGATTTCTGGCAAGCCACGTACAATCGTCACAAACGCCGTCATTGGCCATTTAACGAAAACGCGGCGAGACATTTCACCACTGGCGAATACCACTGCCAGAATCAAACCGACTAAAAGGCTTGTGAAGGCTAGCTGGACAGTCATCCAACTAGCTTGAACAAGCGATAAAGAGTAACCCGTTAGTGCCATATTACTTACCGAAGTACTTGTTGTAGATTACGTCGTATTCGCCGTTCGCTTTCACTGTTTTCAGTGCCGTATTCAGCTTGTTCACTAGCTCGTCGTTACCTTTGTTTACCGCGATACCGAAACCGTTACCGAAGTATTTAGGGTTAGTGACGTGCTCACCCACGTACGCTAGGTTGTCTTCTTTCTTAAACCATTCTGCTACAACCGCTGTGTCACCGAATACAGAATCAATACGGCCATTTTTCATGTCGATGAACGCGTCTTGGTAGCTAGAGTAAGGAACCGCTGTTACACCTGGCATTTGCTCAATCAAGTAACTTTGGTGTGTTGAACCGTTTTGAACACCAACACGCTTGCCTTCTAAACCTTTTTGGTCAGCCACCTTATCCTTAATAGATACAAATGCAGCTGAGTTGTCGTAGTAAGGCGCAGAGAAATTAACTTGCTCTAAACGCGCTTCGGTAATGTCCATTGCAGAAATAGCAGCATCGTAACGCTTGAATTTTAATGCAGGGATCAGGCTGTCAAAAGATTGGTTGTGGAAGGTACATTTTGCTTCCATTTCTTTACATAGTGCGTTCGCCAAATCGACATCAAAACCTTGAATTTGGTTGTTTTCATCCATGTATTCAAACGGTGCGTAAGTCGCTTCCATCGCGAATTTGATCTCTTCTTGTGCTGCTGCGTTTGCTGCCATGGTTGCAGAAGAAAGGCCGATTAGTGAAGCTAGTAAAATCTTTTTCATTGCAATACTCCGTGTGTACTTAGTGGGCTGACACTCGCAATGACAGCCGAGCTTATCTGTTAAATAGACTGAACTTTAAAAACGTAATTTAGTGATTTAGGTAATCAGCAAACTGAGTGGTTTGCGGGTTAACAAACGCATCATGCGTGCCATGCTCTACAATATGCCCTCTCTCGAGGTACAGAACGTGACTAGCAATCTTTTTAGCAAAATCAACTTCGTGGGTAACAACGACTTGAGTGATGCCGGTTTCGCTTAAATCGTTAATGATCTTAACCACTTGATTTGTGATCTCAGGGTCGAGCGCTGCGGTAGGCTCATCAAAAAGCAAGACTTCTGGTTTCATCATCAGTGCTCGAGCAATCGCCACACGTTGCTGTTGACCACCAGAAAGTTGCATCGGCCATGCATCCGCTTTGTCTGCCAAATGCAGCGTCGCCAGAATTTGCATTGCCTGCTTCTTCGCTTCTTCTTTATCCATGCCAGAAACTTTTACTGGAGCCTCAATCAGGTTCTCCATCACTGTCATGTGCGGCCATAGGTTATATTGTTGAAACACCATGCCCACTTTACGGCGAAGTGCTAAACCTTGCTTCTCTTTGATTTCAGTTGAAAAGTCGAATGCGTCATCAGCGATGTTTAACTGGCCGTTATCCGCACCTTCAAGAAGGTTAAGAACACGCAGTAGAGAGCTCTTCCCTGCACCACTTGGACCGAGTAACACCAGCGTTTCACCGCTTTCACAATTAAAACTGACATCGTGTAGAACTTGGGTATCGCCGTAAGACTTATTGATACTTTTAACTTGAATACTCATGCTGCCATACTGCATTAATTGTCACTTGGGATTTATACTACCAAGAAAGAGATTTTATGCAATAAAAATGTATAAAAATTTAGATTGTTAATTTTTTGTATAAGAAACGACCAACACAGCAGAGTATCTAACTGGTGCAACGAGTAGGGTTTTAACGGATTTTGTTGAAGGAAATAAGGCGCACTGACAAGTGCTTTACAAGATCATCAAGTTGCATAATTGAAAAATAAAGCACTTTAATTTTCAATTCACACAACCAACCATACAAACTGAAACACAGCATTAAAAAAATACGCAAGGTCATAACAAATAAGATTTTTTTATCTTTTACAGCACGAAGTACCAGATGTATTATTGCAACCAGAGGCACAAAAAATACTTTAGTTATGAATTAGTGTGTCCTTGAATATCATGAGCATCACATAGAACAGGAAAGAACAATGAAATTTAAAATTGCAGCAGTTACGATGTTTGCTGCTTTTGTCAGTGGCTGTGCTACTCAGAGCCCTCAGATTAAGTCTACAGAAAGTAGCCATTCACAAGCTGAGCAACTTCAAGCTCAAAAACAGGCCGTTGAAAACTCATCTCAGTCACCAACCTTGAAACGCAAAGTCGCATTAGGTCGAATTTCTAATGAGACCATTTATGGTAAAAGTTTGCTGCGAGATGAAAAAGGAGATGTCCTCGGTAAACAAGTTACGGACATGTTATCCAAAGCTCTGACTGAGTCAGGCCAATATATGGTTTTTGAAAGACCAGACATTGAGCGATTGAAAGATGAAGCAAAGCTTACCGGTGAAGAGTTAAACATAGTCGGTGTAGACACTTTAATTATCGGTTCATTGACGGAGTTTGGCCGCAAAACTGAAGGTGAAAGTGGCTTCTTGTCATCGACAAAAAAACAAGTAGCTTATGCAAAAGTCGACCTACGACTAGTAGATAGCAAGACAGGACTCGTATACCACTCACTTTCAGGTGCAGGTGAATCGAGTTCAGAGTCCGCTTCTGTGGCAGGGTTTGGCTCTAAGTCTTCTTATGATGGCACGTTGAACGATTCTGCAATCTCAAACGCAATTTCTGACGCGATTAGTAAGCTAACGGCAGAAATCCAAACAAGACCATGGACAACTGACATCCTTGCAGTCGAAGACGGCATGATTTACATCAGTGGTGGCGAATCTCAAGGCATCAAGTCAGGTATGACTTTCAATGTTGAAACTCAAGGCAAACAAGTGAAATCAAAACAAACTGGTTTTGATATCACCCTTCCAGGGAAAAAAGTCGCTGAGATCGAAATTGTTCAAACTTTTGGTGATACAGAGACAAACGAAGGTGCCATCGCTGTCGTAAACTCTGGTTCAATTGCAAACTTTGATATCAACAGCTTAAATGTTGTGGAGCAAAAATAATGAACATCAAACTAATGATCTCTGTCCTGATTCTTGCTTTCACAGCTGGCTGTGTACAAATGCCA
This sequence comes from Vibrio sp. WZ-1, assembly GCF_052037695.1. Classification (NCBI taxonomy): domain Bacteria; kingdom Pseudomonadati; phylum Pseudomonadota; class Gammaproteobacteria; order Vibrionales; family Vibrionaceae; genus Vibrio; species Vibrio sp. WZ-1. The sequence goes on from NZ_JBQEQR010000062.1 coordinate 22,793, forward strand.
ACAACAGAAAGCAAGACAGTCGATAACAGACCACAACTAACATTCTCTGTTCAAGAAGACAGTAGCTCTGATTACAACGTAGTGATTGATGGATTAGATAATGGTTCTATTGCACAGTACACCACTGGTAAAAAAGCGCTCCGTGTTCTTCCTGGTACTCACATTATTGAGTTCTACAAAGATGGTTCTCTAATATCATCACAAAAAATCTATGTCGGTGATGGTGTAACAAAAGAGGTAATTGTTGAATGAAATATTTAGCGCCTGCACTTGCCGTTTCTTTACCTCTATTTTTGGTAGGCTGTCAAACGACAAACACTTTATATGATTGGGGCGGTTACGATGAGGGACTTTATGAGTACTATCATGACCCAGTTGAAGCCAAAGAATTTCCGGTAGCTCTGGAATCACATCTTGCTGAGCTAGAGGAAAATGGCCAAAAACCAGCGCCAGGGTTATACGCAGAAGTCGGTACCTTTAACCTCAAATCAGGCGATACAACTAAGGCTATAGCTTTTTATAAGAGAGAAGCGGAAGTTTGGCCGGAAAGTGCACCATTAATGAATGCGCTTATTCAAAACTTGGAGAGACAAGATCACGAAGCTGAGGTAAACAATTGATGAATTACGTTAAGACTCTATTCTTGATAGCGCTTGCATCTACTTTATCCGCATGTCAAACAACTCAAGTAGAACGACAAACTGGTTTTGAGGATGCTAATCCTAAATCGATCCTTGTTTTGCCTGTCGTAAACCAGAGTGTAGATGTGGATGCACCACTAGCCGTATACAGCTCTCTTCCTGTAATGTTGGCAGAGAAAGGTTACTATGTTTACCCATCAAATACAGTAAAGACTATTCTTGAATACGAAGGTCTATACGAACCTGCGGAAATCCAAGCCCTCCCAACAGATAAGTTAGCAGACATGTTTGGTGCAGACGTACTCCTTTATGTGACAATTGAACGCTGGGACACCACGTATGTTCTTATTTCAAGTACAACACAAGTAGAGTTCACATACACTTTCAAAGATCGTGAAGGAAAAACTATCTGGGAAGCCTCGAAAATGATGGAGTACACCCCTCAGAATAGCTCTTCGGGCAATGCCATCGCAGACTTAATTGGCGCAGTAATTACAGCGACAATTAACAGAGCTGCACCTGATTATATGCCGCTAACCCGAATGGCTAACTATCAAGTGTTCTACACAGATCAGTCAACGTACTTGCCAAACGGACCTTATTCAAAAAAAGTAACAAATTAAACACCCGGTGCTATTTTTAGTAAGCGGATTGCTAAGCAAGCAATCCGCTTTTTTTATTCATTTCTACCCCTCTCATTCTGATAAAAATCTCGCGTAGCATTCGCTCGAAATAAGCGATAAATGGCGCGGTACCGTTACCCACCAACGGATTGTGCTGAATGTAGTCATCCCCCACGTACAGCTCGACCGCTTTTCTCAGCTTTCCTCGATATGCTATCTCATAGAAGGCAATGGCATTGCGCTTATTCTCTTCTATAGCGATTTGCATGGTGCTCATGGGTCTCTCCTTCGTGAAGCAAACAACCAGTCATTAGCGTAGTTGAGCGTCATGATCCTACTTTATTCTTAAACGAAAAAAGGCAGCATTCAGCTACCTCTTTTTCTATTCTCAGTGATTCCGTTTTGGTTACGCTACACTAACTCGCCCGCACCTTGCACCGAGCGTTCACTGTTCTCAACAAGGAAGACTGTGGCAGTTTGTTTAAGTGCTTCCCATTCTGCGTCTTCAACAAAGATGCCCTCTTCCCATGATGTTTTCTGCGCACGGCTCAGCTCTTCACCATCAATATGAATTGCGTAACCTAGTGAACTCGCTTCGATATCAAAATCCGTAATGGCAAGCTCTATCGTCATACTGTGATAATCGGTACTGTTATCTTCAATCTGGTCAGAAAAGAATACCTCTGGTGCAATCCGCCCACGGTTTAACACATACAAGGTTCGCTTTGGACTAGTGCCATTGACCCACTGAGCACGGCATGCAATGCCTTTGGCAGAGAGCCTAACTAGCTCACTAAATGCCAGCCAGCGATTGTGGCATTGTTTCAGTGTAATGGTGACGCTCTTGCTGCTAACCATTTTCTCAAGCGAAAAATCCAATACCGCAGGTAAATGACAGGCGATACTGCCATTGTTCAGATCGACTTCGATATGAGAGTCGCTGTTACTCGTAATGCTCACCGCGCAATCTGAATCTAAGTTGAGAAACAGACTGGCGTTGTTGAAGTGACGCACGCCGTGCAAACCCACCATTTGCAGATCCGCAACCATATTGGCAATCACATCGGCTTCACCGCAATGACGGCGCATACCAAGAAAGGCTTTGTTTACTGCTGCTACCAGCTCGTTATGTGAGACGATCATAATGCAAAACCTCCACTGATTTTTGGGTTGTCACTTTGCGCAATTTCTTCACGCTCGGGCATGGTTGGGAAAATCCACGTATCGCTAAAACGCGGGTCCTGAATCTCATCAAGCAATGGTGCGCCTTGGAAGAAGGTAACGCGCACCCATCGGTCTGAACGCGGATCAAACTTAGTCGCACCAAAGATTGCTAACTTACAGCGTAGTAGATGCATCGGTAGTGCGTCTTCACGTAGCACGTTCATCTGGATATCGCCCATTTCTCGATTGCCGAGCGTCCATACACGACGAGTGATTGCACGATACTGCGGATGCTGCAGTAAGAACTCCGCCAACGATGTTTCTGGCTGGCACGTTTGCAGCGCATGGTAGAGACGGTTTACTTGTCGCCCTATATCGAGTGGCAACTCACGTTCTTCACCGATTTCTTCCCCACGAATGCCTAGTCTCGGTTCTTCTTTGTCTTGTGAGCGATACCAGAACCAATAGTTGTTCTCTGGTAACGCGTAGTCGGCATCGATTGACCAACGGTATTTGCTCTCTAGTATTTGCGAAACATCTTGAACGCTTTTTCCACCAGGAATAGAGAGTGACTCATCGGTGTTCATTTGGTTTTCAAATTCATCAACCAAAGACGGGTAAAGCTCGATCAAACATGAAGTTAGGATTTCTTGGGCTTCCAAACTCATGGTTGTGGTTTGTTTGATCAAGCTTACCCAATTCGAGTGCTCTGCCATCAAAGCATTTAAGTTAATTTGTAGCGCTTGGAGATCAGCAATCGCTTGATGATTAAGCTGATCTTGATGCTCATTGATTGTTATCACTTGCTCTAAGTGTCGCTGTGCTTTTTTAAGCAGGGCTTTTAACGGCAGCTCTAACTCGGTAGGCTCACATGGCATGGCAAGCACATTGGCAATCGCACGCTCACGTGATGTCATCCATTGGTCGACAATACATGGATGGTTGATTAAATATGGCGCCATACCCAAGCCAGTTGCGTTCCCTACACCGAGATAGCGCTGCAGACCTTTGTGAAGTGCAACTGCATTATCTCCGCCTTTTTTCGCAGCAAGGTAATGAACCCAATCTAAACTGAATTCACGCAGCATATAAACGGCACACATTTGTGCACTGAAAGACTGGTTGAAATCAGGGTTGTTCTCCAGCAGTTTAAAGTCGGCAATACCAAATTTACCGTTACCATAAACGGCGGTGGTTCTTAGGATATAACCCACTTCTGCCAGTTCCGAAGGCTCTGGCTGCTCACCTTTAGAAAGTGCATTCACAATGTGCTCAAACACACGAACACTCTTATTCGCACGAGCAAGAACAAGCACGTTGTTTGGATTGCGCCCCGCTTCTTGCAAAGGCACATTAGCTCTTAGCTGTTCTAAAAGCTCGACATGGACATCCCCTTTCAGAAGTGCAAAGGTGACATCCCATTTCTCGGCGATAACGCGATCATTGCGCTCTTCATCAGCAATTTCATCGCAAAAAACAACCAAGTGATAAACGTGTTCCGGCGTCGCTAATTTGTAAATTACATGACCAAAACCGCGTGGACACAATTGCCACTCATGCTTGCTCACTCGCCATTCCTGACTCGCCATTTTTCGGATCAAGCTTCGTACAAAGCTGATTCGATTTTGGTGCATAGCCCCTAGCCTATCTGGTGCCATCACAATTGCAGCGTTGCGAAGTGTTGTTTCAGTGTAAGTAGAACGATGTGCATCCATTTTGCTCACCACCTATTTTTTATTGTAAGAATAAGGGCTTGTGCGGGTGTGGGGAGGATTCACCCACACAAGCGCCACGTTATTGGGTTTGATCTTTTTGTTATTACCGTAGTTATAGCCCTTGCTCTTTCGCCATTTTCATAGCGATCTGCGGTGCATTCCAAAGTGACGGTAACAGTATTAATGACACTGGAACGGCCGTAATCACGATGAAGGATTGCAGGGCTGATATACCGCCAGAGCCAAGAGAGATGAGAATCAACGCCGTGATACCCATAGCCACGCCCCAGAAGGTACGAATAATTGCATTCGGTTCTGTCTCACCACTGATCACAACACTGATGGTGTACGTCATTGAGTCACCGGTAGTAACGATAAAGATGGTGGTCAAAATCAAGAACAAGATTGAAACCAACATTGGCATCGGCAGTTGTTGAGTCACTGCGAGTAACGCGCCGGGTAAATTGAAGCCTTCAAATGCCGCACTCACACTGCCTGGATTCGCAATTTCAAACGCTAAGCCAGAACCACCAACAATGGTGAACCAAAAACACGTGGTAAGCGGAGCAACAATGCTGATAGTCGAAATGATTTGACGGATACTGCGGCCGCGAGAGATACGTGCAATGAAGATTGCCATCATCGGGCCGTACCCTAAGAACCAGCCCCAGAAGAATACCGTCCACCAGCTCAACCAACCTTCATCGCCACGGTAGGTCGCCATTGGGATGAAGTTATCTAGCATGGTGCCCACGCCTTGAATGTAACCATTGAAAATAAAGTCTGTTGGGCCAAAGAGAAGGATGTAAACCATCAATGCCAGTGCGAGAATCACGTTGTAGCGACTCAGCATTTGCATACCACGGTTCAAACCACTCAGCGCAGACACGGTGTACAACACAATCGCAAATAAAATGATGATCAACTGTGTGGTAAAGCCGTCTGGGATGTCAAACAGGGCATTTAACGCGTAGCTAACCTGCAAACCTAAGAAGCCAATCGGACCAATGGTTCCTGCCGCTACGGCAATGATGCAACAAGCGTCAATCAGCGCACCTATCTGGCCTTTTAGCGCTCGTTCACCCAGCACTGGATAAAGCAAGATACGAGGTTTTAACGGTAGTCCTTTATCGTAGTGTAAATGCATGACCACGATAGACGTCAAACTACCAACGATAGCCCACGCTAGAAAACCCCAGTGCATGAAAGATTGCGATAGTGCGTTCACAGCACCCTGCTGTGGATTATCTTGCGCGCCATACAAAGGTGGAGGACTCACATAATGTGCGATAGGCTCTGCCGCCGCCCAAAATACGCCGCCGCCAGCTAAAAGTGTACAGAAGATGATTGCCATCCAGCGAAAACCGTCCATTTCAGGTTTGGTCGTGCCACCTAAAATCACCTTGCCTGTTCGCCCTGCTGCCAAACCAAGACCAATCAGAAAAGTGAGAAGAAGCAGTAGTTGCCAATATGGGCCGAAGACTTTTACTGACCACGCAAATCCTGTGTTTACCAATGTGGATAGCAGTTCACCATCGTAAAGCGCGATGGCAACGAACAGGGCGATAAAGCCGCCACTGTACCAAAGTGCTGGGTTACTGAGCCCCAGTTTGTCCGGTGAATTTTCAGTTGCTGAAATGTCGTTGTGTTTTGCTTGGTGCTTCTTTGATGACACGCTCATCGCAGAAGTTTTCATGCTATCGGTTAGTTCAGACATACTCTGACTCCAGAGGTTTATTGCAGCTGCCTTAACGGCTACAAAAAGTGACTTTAACACCCACCTTGTTATTGTTTTTTTAGCGAGCTATTCCATGTTTATTCGGGTTACGACCTAGCTCGCCTCCAGCCCTTCTTTAAGGAAGTTAAACCAGTTCTCACCCAGGATTTTTCCTGCCTCGGATTCACTGAATCCATGACGCATTAAGCCGTTGTAAATGTTCTCCATCCCTTTACTGCCACTAAACCAAGGTAACGCATCTGGCCAACCAGAGTTGTTTGCTGAGCCTTCGCCATAATCCATTGCTTTGGACCAACGACCGTTACGCATCCACTCAAGCACTTGCTGTGGTTGGTTTAAACAAAGATCACTGCCGATGCCTAAATGATCCACACCGAACAGGTCGGCAGTTTTCGCGACCATTTGGCAGAAATCCTCTAGCGTGCATTGGCTTCCGTTTGGAAGATGGAATGGGTAAAGACTAAAGCCAATCAAGCCGCCACGTTCGGTAAGCGCTTTAATGACGTTGTTCGATTTGTTACGCAGAGCATCATGAGCAAAGGTTGGGTTCGCGTGACTAATACAAATGGGACGGGAAGAAAGGTCAATCGCTTCCAACGTTGAGCGCTCAGCGCTGTGGGACATATCGATGATCATCCCAACACGGTTCATCTCTTCGATAGCTTGTTTACCAAAGCGCGTGACACCAGAGTCGTTCTGCTCATAACACCCTGCCGCCAGCAAACTTTGGTTGTTGTACGTCAGCTGCATAATCAGTAAACCTTGGCGACGCATGACTTCTATTAAGCCGATTTCATCGTCAATTGGGGAGCAATTCTGCGCACCGAAGAAGACACCAACCGTTCCCTCTGCTTTTGCTTTCTCGACGTCAGCCATCGAGTAAATAGGCATAATCAGATCTGCATTTTGTTCGAATCTCAGGTTCCATTCGGCAAAGCGAGTTAAGGTCTCGCGTGCATTTTCATGATAAACAATCGTCGCATGCACAGCCGTAATACCACTCGCCTTCAGCGTTTGGAAGTATTCTCGATCCCAATTACAGTACTGCAATCCATCAATCACAATCCGTTGTTGGTACATAACCACTCCTTAAACGTTAATGAGCCTTTAAGGTTGGGCAGCAGAATCCTCGGCTGCCCTATTTCACTTAGTAAGGACGTTGATAAGCGGTTTTCACCACGGTGTAGAATTCTTTTGCGTATTGACCTTGCTCGCGTGGACCAAAGCTCGACTCTTTACGACCACCAAACGGAACGTGATAATCCGTTCCTGCGGTTGGTAGGTTGACCATGACACAGCCAGTTTGGGCTTGTTGTTTGAAGATGGCGCTATTACGGAGGCTTTGTGTAATGATGCCGCCCGTCAAGCCAAAGCGAGTATCGTTTGCTACTGCAATGGCTTCATCCAAGTCAGAAACTCGAATCACGCTTGCCATTGGCGCAAACACTTCTTCTTGGTTCACTTCCCAACTGTTTTGCGTATTGAGGAAAAGGGTTGGCGACATGTAGAAACCGTCATGCTCTAAGCTCAAGCGCTCACCACCGAATGCTAGCTCCGCACCACTTTGACGTGCTTTCTCAATCCATTCGAAGTTCGCATTCAATTGGTTACCATCCACCACTGGCCCCATGAAGATGCCTTCTTCTAATGCGTGACCGACTTTAAGTTCACTCATACGTTTGATCAGTGCTTCCACGTAGGCATCGTGAATGCCATCCATGACGACAAGACGAGATGACGCGGTACACTTCTGACCTGCGCCAGAGAAAGAACCTGCAATCGTCGCTTCAACAGCGATTTGAATATCAGCATCATCGGCAACCACGAGTGCGTTCTTACTGCCCATTTCTAACTGACAGCGAACGAAGTTTGGCGCTGTCGCTGCTGCGACTTTACGACCCGTATCAACAGATCCAGTAAAGCTCACGCCATTTACGTCCTTCGAGTTGATAAGCGTGTTACCCACTTGCAAGCCACTGCCAAGCACTAGGTTGAATGTACCTGCTGGTAAGCCTTGTCGATGGATAATCTCAGTCAGTGCAACGGCACTTGCTGGTGTTAAATTCGCTGGCTTCCAAACCACACTGTTACCGAACGCAAGTGCTGGCGCGATTTTCCAAGCGGCAGTCGCAGTTGGGAAATTCCAAGGAGAAATGATGGCGATAACGCCAACAGCTTCACGAGTAACCTCAACGGAAACCCCTGGACGGACAGAAGCAGCGTTATCGCCAATTTGACGCAGCACTTCAGCCGCAAAATATTGGAAGAATTGTCCAGCGCGGTAGATTTCACCTCGACCTTCTGCAAATGGTTTGCCTTCTTCGCGTGAAAGCAATGTACCAAGCTCGTCACAACGAGCGATCAGCTCATCGCCAATCGCCTGCAAAACCGCTTGTTTGCGCTCAATCGGCGTTTTTTCCCACTCTGGCTGCGCAACTTTCGCGGCTTGAATTGCTTGCTCTACTTGACCTTCACTCGCCTGAGCAAAATCGCCTAAGTTCTCACTGATGTCTGAAGGGTTAATGTTCGCAACCGTATTAATGCCAGATTGCCATTCGCCTGCAATGTAGAGAGATTTCTCTGCTTGAACATTATTAATAAAAGTCATTGCTCTGTCCTTATTCTTCCTGACGTCTGGTGATCGCCACCAGCTCACTGATCTCACTAACAAAGCCCGGTGATGAGGCTTTGATTATTATTTTTACTCTGGCTGACTCGCTGATGCGTAAACCACAAACTCCACCAGCATCTCTTCACGAGCTAGTCCCGCTACGACCATAGCGGCGCGATTAGGGTAAGGCGCTTCAAAATACTCAGCGTAGACTTGGTTAACCGTTTTTAAGTACTCACGATCCGTCACATAAATCAGCACCTGCAAAACAGAATCTAAAGACTCCCCTGCACACTCCAACGTGTGAACGAGATTATTAAAGGTTTGACGAGTTTGGGCTTCGATACCGCCTTCCACGACAGCACCTGTATCATCAATCGGGATTTGCGCGGTGTATAACGTGCCATTGTTAACAATTGCCCATTCTAGCGGCGCTTTAGAGGCAAACAATGCGGTTTTGACTGGGTATTTTTTCGTAGAAATATTCACGTGCCTTTCAACCTTTGTAACAACCTTGTTTCAAGATAGTTAAATACTGCACATTGACAGGCGATAAATCTAACGGTAAATTTTTTACATTTGATAAGAAAAATCTATCACCTTATTAAAACTAAGGTAAATAAAGGGATTGCAGAGGTTTCGCCATGAGTATCAAGCTTCAACAATTAAAGCATTTTGTGATGGTGGTCGAGGAAGGTGGTTTTAGAGCAGCGTCACATCGAGCGAACCGTTCTCAGGCTGCGCTGTCAACGTCAATCAAAGAACTAGAAAAAATACTCGGTCAAACCCTATTTGAGCCGGGCAATAAATCCAAACTCACTCCATTCGGTGAGATCTGCTTGCCTAAGATCATTCAGTTTCTCAACATCTATAACGCCCTAGATAACGATTTAAAAGCTGCCGCCGCAGGACAACAAGGTCGAGTGCGCATCGCCAGTGTCCCTTCAGTTGCAGCCAAGTTGATTCCTAGCGTGCTCGGCGCATTCTGCGAACGATACCCGAATGTAGAAGTCAGCTTGATTGATGATAACGCCGCTGGGGTCGAAGCCCGTTTGTTATCAGGCGAAGTGGATTTAGCGTTAGGTAACCCATCACATTTAGACGAAGGCGGTATCGAGTTTACCCCGCTAATCTCTGACCCCATTGGCGTGGTGTGTTTGAAGGATAACCCTATCGCTCAGCATCCAGAAGGTATAGAGTGGCAAACGCTGTTAGAACAACCTTTTATTCGAAACGGAACTTGCACCCTACTCGATCCCACTCCTGCGCGCGCGCTAAGTGAACAAGCTTTGTATTCCGTGGAGAACATTACGTCTTTATTCTCAGTTCTTGAGCTCGGTATTGGTGTCACCACCTTGCCAAAATTAGCGTTCCCGACCAACGAAACTCGACTGGTTTGGATTCCACTGATCGATCCACCTTTGGAGAGACAAGTAGGTATCTTTACTCTGACGGATAGAACCATTTCCCCTCAGGCAAAAGCGTTTCATGATTTGTGCATTCACTACTTGAACTACCAAGAAGAAGTCGAAACTGCATAGGCATATACCCAAGTGACTTCAAGATGCAGGATTCAGAGCGTTGTCATTGATTCGAGGGCAAGGAAGACAACGCAGCGTAATAGCCAGCTATTTCCAAGTTGTTTGACGCTGCCATTGGTTTAAATAAAAAAGCGAGTCAATGATACGCTCCCAAAGGGCCCTCTTTGCAAATAGTAAGGGTCTTGGCTTGTATACTTTGTTGTCGATTCTTGATTTAGACCCACCAAACCTTTAAATCGCCGCCGCGTCTACAAACCAAATCATTCTCGCTGAACCAGCATCTCGAGGTTACTTGGGTATAACTCACAATCAAAAAAGCCCCTGACACGTTAAGCATCAGGGGCTTTTTGAAATTTCATGAGTCAGAACACGTTACTTTCTGCGCTTGTAAACCACGCAGAAGTTGCCGCGCTTGGTGCGACACTTAGAGCAACGTTCGCAGTCCACTTCAGCGCGGTTACCGTCTTTCCAGCGCTTGATCAATTGTGGCTCTGCTAATAACGGACGAGAAAGCGCGAAGAATTGAATCTTGGTGTTTTGAGCCAAGTCTTCAATCGCACAGAAGTCGTTTAAGCCACCTACGGTAATCACAGGTACGTTCACATATTGGCTGATCACTTGACCGTACTCGTGGAAGTAGCCTTCTTCTTGTAGCGTGTAACCGTCGAACGATTCACCTACCATGGTGCTTGCGTTGCCATGAATGTTACCCGATACGATGATCGCATCCACGCCCACTTCTTCTAGCTTCTTACAAACAATGCGCGTTTCATCGAACGTCAAACCACCATCGAAGAACTCCGTTGCTGTCAGTTTCACCAGAATCGGGAAATCATCACCAACTAACTTGCGTGTTTCGGCATAGATCTCCATAAGGAAACGCATGCGGTTCTCAAGGCTGCCGCCGTACTGGTCTTCACGACGGTTGTAGTATGGGCTTAAGAACTGGTTGATCAAGTACGTGTGTGCCGCGTGGATTTCTACACCATCAAAGCCAGAATCTTGTGCACGCTTGCTTGCTAGCGCAAATGCTTTAACGATGTAGTCGATCTCATCTTGAGTCATCGCTTTGCCTTCCGTTTTGGTGCCACGCTCTGGCACTTCACTTGGAGCAAAAATCACACGCTCACCAACGTTGAAGGTCGTTTTTGTACCGCCGTAAGCAATCTGCATGACGATCTTAGCATCGTGCTCATGGACAAGGTCAGTCAGCTTTTTGTATTCATCGATGAAAGAGTCGTTGTAGATCCCCATCATGCCTGCGTTCGGTTTCTCTTCTTCTACAATGTTCGCATAGCCTGTAACGATCAGACCCACATCACCTTTGGCAAGTTCTTCATAAATATCGTACAGCTTGTCGGTCATGTGGCCGTCTTCTGTCGCCATATTTTCCCACGTTGCACTACGTACAAAACGGTTCTTTAGTGCCATGTTGCCAATGCGGGCTTCTGAAAACAAAATGCTCAAGTCCAGTCCTCTTAAAATCTGTCTTTTTAGTTTTATACATCTCTACCGAGCAAGAACGAAAAAGGAACAGCGATACACAAAGCATGGCTGTTCCTTCTCTGAATTTCTGTTCAGTGCGATGAGCGACGCGAACCTTACCGCCAAAACTGCGGCAAAACTTTAATCTGGATTAAGATTTGTTGAGATAAATAGGTAAGCGTACAAACTCTATTTTACCTCTTCGTGTTCTTTTACTGAGCATTCTGGTTGCATGATTTTTCCTTTGTTGAACGAGACTTCACAGTTGACAAGGACACTCCCACTTTGCAAGTAAAAATAATCCAATACAAAAAACAGTTTAGTGCCTCGTTTTCCGTAATCTTCGACAAAAACGCCTGCAGAGTCAGTAAAAGCTAAAACCTCTTTATCTAATAAAATAGAGTTTATTTTCTTGGAGTCGTTTAGCGTATAACTGGGTGTATCAATGGTATCTATCTCAATTAAGGGATTTACTTCCATATTGTGAATCGCAATCCTCACTAACTGCTCATTTACTCGATAGCTACTTACAGAACTTAAAGATGCAGGGAGTACAGCGTAAACACTATAAGGAATCAAAAAAACGATACACATCAAGATACTTTTCAAATTAGTCATAGGAATCACCTTAAGGCTATTGTAGGAACTTAGATCTAGCCTCAAATCTATCTTGAGGCACACTCTGCCAATTAGCACGATTACTCATAACTTCTTTGAATGCTTTAACATCATTCCTTACCACAATAGGCTGAATTAACGCTCTCATTGCAGGACTGTAATCACCTCTAAACTTTAAATCAACAAGAACTTCTTTTATTTTCTCATCTAAATTATCCCAATCTGTAACTCCGTAGCGATTAACTACATCTAACTTTTTACAAATTCTAATGACTTCTGACTTTTCATGATCATAACTAATTTTGAATAACTTAATTTGAGCATCGGTTGTTAGCTCAAAATCTAATAAATCATTATCGATTATGAAGCTTCGCGCTTGAGCTCCTTTTAAACCTCTAGCTTTGAGTAGTATTGTGACTCTCTCTTGCTTGACCCCAGAAAGTGCAAGGTCACGACGAATTGTTGTGATTGATTTGAGCTTCAAATCATAACCTCTTCCTAGTGTAAGCCCAGAGTTTTCACTTGGTACATGTAGTTTTCTACTATGAAACCTACCTCCCTCATTACCTTCCGAGTTCCAAGTTAAAGCTCCTTCTTTCGGTGGACTAATTGACTTAACTGTAAATGTAATAGCTAAGACTTCTTTAAGAGCTTTAAAAGTATTCCCATTGGGTATGACACTTTCATCTAATAGCTGTTTATGTTGGGTGGATTTCTTAAAATTAAGCAGCGATTGTGATGTTCTTTCGTCAAACACTCCAGTTATATTGATAATAGGTAGACCCTTTTTACGATTAAAAACATTTAGAAGAGCCTGGATTTTCTTTACATCACTACTTTTGTTAGCTCTATTTTTTCCTACTGGTTTCTCTATTGTTAATAGCACTTTATATTACTTAGTCGAAATATGATCAAACCCATTTATGAACAAATATTTTAAACGTAACCAATTTAACTAGGCTGTACTTAGTAAGAAAATTTAGGCATTACTTTTGCGATACTAGCTTAATAAAAATGCAATATATATGTTTATCATAAAGAGCGAACCACATAGATACGCTCTTTAATGAATGGACGGCAGTGAAATCAATTCTAAACCAAGCACGCCGCTGATACTCATTACAACCAATAACGACACCTTAAACACCGCTTTGGACCATTGGATGTAGTTGCTGTAATCCACTTTTTGGAACGTCACACGCGTCCATATAAAGCGTGTAAATAGAGGCAAAATGTACCAAATGCAAAATAACCCTATCTTCACATTCTCATTCCGCCATCCACTTCGAGCACTCGCCCTGTAAAGTAGTCATTTTCGAGAATGTATTTCACGGCATGAGCAATTTCGCTTGTCTCTCCCATCCTACCGACTGGTATCATCTTTTGCAGCCGGTCTATGGCTTCTGGTTTCATTTGGTCCGCCATAGCGGTCTTTACGACACCGGGTGCAATAGCGGCTGCGCGAATACCGTATCTGGCGAGTTCTCTTGCCCATGTTGTTGCCATGGTTGCGACGGCGGCTTTAGATGCAGAGTAATTGGTTTGTCCAATATTGCCCGCTCTCGCCACGCTGGAGATGTTAATGATGGCGCCCTTCGAGCCACTCTCGATCATTTTGACTGCCGCTTCTCGACCACACAAGAACGTTCCCGTGACATTGACGTTCATCACTAAGTTGAACTGCTCAAGCGACATCTTGGTGATCTCGCCGTCTTTGGCTTTGACTAACAACCCGTCTCGCAAAACGCCGGCGTTGTTGACTAAGCCATTCAGCTGACCAAAGTCTTGAAGAATCTCATCAAAGGTTTCTTCCACTTCACATTCATTGGTGACGTCGAGTCGGTAGATCAACGCTTTGGCACTTAGCATTCGGCATTGCTCTTGAGTATTCAGAAGTCCGGTCTCGTTAACATCTAGCAGCGCCAAATCCGCTCCCGCTTGAGCAAGACTTACCGCCATCATCTGCCCTAGCCCTTGGCCCGCACCGGTGATTGCAATGACACTGTCTTTTAAATCCATATCTGTACTCCATTACTGGATAACTTCCATGCTTAAACGCCTGATAGGGAATCTCTCTTTTAGCCCTTCTGATTCTTATAGAATTCAAACAAACTTGAAAAATCGAGCTCCGCATGACCGCTGGCACTGTGAAATGCATAAAGATTACGAGCCAAAGAGCCCATTGGGACGGAAGAATTGGTTTGTAATGCCGCATCCAAACCTAAACCAAGGTCTTTCAGCATCAACTTACTCATAAAGCCCGGGTTGTATTGATTGCTCGCAGGGGCTGAGTCCATCACACCGGGACATGGGTTATAAAGCTCCAACGCCCAGTTGCGACCAGAACTTTGCAGCATAATGTTGGATAAGACCTTAGGGTCAAGTCCGTGGTCGATACCAAGATTGAGCGCTTCACAGGTTCCCGACATCAAAATGCCCAACATCAGGTTGTTACAGATCTTCGCCATCTGACCGTCGCCCGCTTTACCTGCGTGGAACACGTTCTTACCCATGTATCGCAAGATCGCATTGGCTTTGGAGAATGCTTCGTCCGAGCCACCAACAATAAAGGTCAGCGTCGCGGCTTTTGCGCCTGCCACACCACCAGAAACTGGGGAATCAACAAACAACAACCCCTTGTTTTGTGCTTCGTTTGCCACTAAACGAGCGGAATCTGGATCGATGGTCGAACAGTCGATAAGTAAAGCATTATCCTGCACGATATTGAGCAGACCGACACCACCATGCAAATCGCCCAAATACACCGCTCGCACATGTGCGCCAGCAGGTAGCATAGTGATAACGATTCCGGCTCCGTCCACTACCTCTTCTAATGTGCTAGCAACCATCGCACCAAACGGTTCGAGTTGCTTGGCGGCGTTCACATCCACATCAAACACTTGCACGTGAAACCCTGACGCCAATAGGTTTTGTGCCATTGGACTACCCATGTTGCCCAAGCCAATAAATGCAATAGTACTCATGTTGTCTCTCCTTATTTTCCTAGCTGTGCAAGTGGATGTTCCTCTTCTGACCAAAGTGAAGTGAACAAGGTATCAATGACGCTTTTGTCGACGTCACTAACGCTGTTAAACATCCATTTTGGATTACCGTCTTTATCCACCAATCTCGAGCGCACGCCCTCTTCAAACTCACCGAGTAGCGCACTGCGAACCGACAACGTCAGCTCCAAACGGAAACAATCCGCTAACGACAATCGGTGATACTCTTTGACTTGTCTAAAGCAGATATGTGCGGTGATTGGACTGCCTGCCACAAACGATTTTTTAGCAACCTCTAGCCATTGGGTTCTACCTTCCATCGCTTGAATACGCTGGGCAATTTGATTTAAGTCATAGCCTTTGCAGGCTTCTTTAATTTGATCGAGATAAGGACAGATCTGTGTTGTCGGCTTACTATCAATGACCTGTTCTTCCATCAGTTGAAGCAAAGCACTGACTAGCGATTTCGCATCGGCAGATCGCCAGTCCACTTGTTTCAATTCTTCTAGCAACGCTGGATATTGCTCTTCCAACAGCAACCATTCTGCCAAACCAATAGTGACAGCGTCACTCGAATTTACTATTGCACCGGTTAATCCGAGGAACAAGCCCACCTCAGGATCGATTTGGCTTAAAAACCAAGTACCACCCACGTCTGGATAAAGCCCGATATTAATCTCTGGCATCGCAAGGCGAGATTTAGGGGTGACAACTCTATGACTGGTACCCATGAACAAGCCCATGCCACCGCCCATCACTATCCCTTCACCCCAGCCGATGATTGGTTTTGGGTAGGTATGAATCAAATAGTCACATTCGTATTCGAGCGAGAAGTAGTTAGAACAAAACTCGGCAGCCTTTTCTTTACTCTTCTCGTGCATAACGTGGTACATGGTTCGTACATCACCCCCTGCACAAAAGGCTTTCTCACCCGCTCCATTTAAGATGACACAAACCAACTCCTTATCATCTTGCCATTCAATAAGCTGGTCATTGAGTTCTGCCAACATATCGTAAGTCAACGCGTTCAATGAAGCCGTGTTGTCTAACGTCGCGATACCAATTCGGTGCACGCCGTCTAAGCAATCTATTTCGCTAATGGTTACTTTCCCTGTCATGCGACCTCCTATTGATTCTTCCAGTTGGGTTTACGCTTTTCTAAGAAGGCACGAACCCCCTCGGTTTGGTCTTCGGTATCGAATAAGTTTAGAAACAATTCTCGCTCTTTAATCAGACCATGTTTGAGTGGCGCTGAGCGCATGTTTTGGATAAGCGCTTTACATGCGGTTACCGAAGACGGCGATTGATTGGCAACCGATTCTGCAAGCTCAATGGCTTTATTAAGCGCTCCACCTTTTGCCACCAATTCTTCCACTAGACCGAGCTCTCGGGCTTGCGCAGCACTGACTTGTTCACCACACAAAATGATGCGCTTTGCCCAACCTTCACCAACCAGCGCAGTCAGATTTTGCGTACCACCAGCACAAGGCAGTAAACCTACCTTCGCCTCTGGCAATGCCAACACGGCTTGCTCTTCCGCCACACGAATATCACACGCTAACGCGACTTCTAAACCACCTCCCATGGCATAACCGTTGATGGCAGCAATTGAAACCCCTCTAAATGCAGAGAGCGTTTCAAAGGCTTCACCAAAGATGCGCGCCATCTCTAATGCAACCGCTTTATCACCATCGGCAAACAACTTTAGGTCTGCACCCGCCGAAAAAAACTTCTCACCATTCCCCGTTAGTACTAGCGCGTAAACGTCTTTGTTGTCGTTTAGTGCCAGCACTAGCTCTTTCAATGCGGTTAAGCTTTCTGACGTCCAAGTATTAGCGGGCGGGTTGTTCATTATCACCACCGCAACGTGGTTGCTGATGGTATGTTGAATCGCTTGTTGTTCTGTTAATGACATATCTCTGAGTCCTTTCTTGATGAAGTCGGTGCATTTAGAGCAGCGCCGACTCTTCTGCGAGCAATCGACGCGCAATGATCAATCGCATGATCTCGTTGGTACCTTCCAAGATTTGGTGTACTCGTACATCACGGAAATAGCGCTCCATTGGGTATTCTTTGATGTAGCCATAGCCACCGTAAAGTTGCAGCGCTTGGTCACAGACTTGAAACCCGACGTCGGTTGCAAAGCGTTTTGCCATGGCACAATAAGTCGTGGCGTCTGGGTCACCTCGGTCTAACTTACTCGCGGCATAACGCACCAGTTGGCGAGCAGCGACAAGCTCGGTTGCCATGTCTGCCAGTTTGAATTGCAACGCTTGGAATTGAGCTAGTGATTTGCCGAACTGTTTACGTTCTTGCATGTACTGCGCCGCTTGATTCAACGCTTGCTGAGCCGTGCCAACAGAACAAGTAGCGATGTTGATGCGTCCACCATCCAAACCTTTCATAGCGAACACAAACCCTTGACCTTCTTCACCCAGCAAATGTGACGCAGGAATAGAAACGTTATCGAAAGTCACCGCGCGTGTTGGCTGACTATTCCAACCCATTTTCGGTTCTTTACGCCCGTAGCTAAGGCCGTCTGCATCGGCGGGGACAACAAATGCAGATACGCCTTTCGCGCCCGCATCGCCGGTTCTCGCCATCACGACTAAAACTTCGGTATCGCCTGCGCCAGAAATAAAGGTTTTGCCACCGTTGACTACGTAGTTATCGCCTTGCTTAGTCGCAGAAGTCGTTAAAGATGCCGCGTCCGAGCCTGCGTTTGGCTCTGTTAAACAATAAGATCCGAGAAATTCACCCGTAATAAGTTTCGGACAGAATGCGTCTTTTACTTCATCGGTAGCAAAGCTTGCCACCATCCAAGTCACCATGTTGTGAATGGTCATAAATGCTGTGGTCGATGTGCACCCCATAGATAGTTGCTCGAAGATGATAGATGCATCCAAACGACTTAAGCTCAAACCGCCTTGCTCTTCTGGTGTGTAGAGGCTCAAGAAACCGAGTTCTCCTGCCTCTCGTAGGATGTCTTTCGGGAAGATTTGCTTTTCATCCCACTCTGCTGCCATTGGCGCTAAACGCTCTGCTGCAAACTGCTGAGCCGTGTCGGCAAACATGCGTTGATCTTCGTTGAGTTCAAAATCCATATGAGCTCCTTACTTCGTTAGCGCAAGTTAATAGTGAGGTTTGGACCGGTTGGGATATCATCATCAAACCAACGAGCCGTCACGGTTTTGGTCTCGGTGTAGAAGCGCACCGCTTGTTTGCCGTAGGCGTGCAAATCACCGTAAAAGCTGCCGCGCCAACCTGTAAACGAGAAGAATGGCAAAGGCACTGGTATCGGCACATTCACACCTACCTGCCCGACTTGGATCTCATGTTGATACTTTCTCGCTGCGGCACCATTCGCAGTGAAGATGGAAGTGCCGTTGCCGTATGGGTTGCGATTCACGAGATCTATCGCTTCTTGTAACGTGTCGACCTCAATACACACCAAAACAGGTCCGAAGATTTCTTGGGTGTAAATCGACATCTCAGTGGTAACGCCACTGAATAAAGTCGGACCGACCCAGTTACCTTCTGGGAAGCCTTCTACTTCACATTGGCTACCATCAAGTTCACACACCGCGCCTTGTTTCTTGCCTTCTTCAATCAAACCGAGCACACGCTGTTTTGCTTGTTCGCTGATCAAAGGACCATACGCAGCATTCTCATCATCCCAAGCGCCAGGGTGCACTTTCGCCATTTCTTGTTTTAAATCGGCAATCCATTCTTTCGAACTGCCTACAAACACAGCGACGGAAATCGCCATACAACGTTGCCCTGCTGCACCAACCGAAGAACCAACTAAGTTATTCACCACTTGGCTTTTGTTCGCATCTGGCATCACTACCATGTGGTTTTTCGCGCCAGCAAAGGCTTGAACACGTTTAAAGTTCTGCGTGCCTGTCGTGTAGATGTATTGCGCTACAGGTACAGATCCAACGAAAGAAACCGCTTGGATATCGGGATGTTTCAACAACAAATCGACCTGCTCCTTTCGACCGTGCACGATTTGCAGCACGCCTTTTGGTGCACCAGCTTCCTCAAACAATTCAGCCAATCGAATAGACGTTAGCGGCACTTGGTCAGAAGGTTTAAGGACAAAGGTATTTCCGCTCGCAATCGCAATTGGAAACATCCACAGAGGGATCATGGCGGGGAAGTTAAATGGCGTAATACCGCAGCACACCCCAAGCGGTTGAATAAGGGAGTAGCTGTCGATATCTGTAGCGACATTTTCGACGGTTTCTCCCATCATGTTGCTGGCAATATTGGCAGCTTGCTCAACCACTTCGATACCACGCCATACGTCCCCTTTTGCATCCGCAAAAATCTTGCCCGTTTCGTGAGAAAGTAGCGTTGCCAGTTCATCATGATGTTCTTTAAGAAGATGTTGATAGCGCAGCATTAAGCGCGCACGTTCAGAAACGGCAACATCTTTCCAGCAGGTAAAGGTGGCTTTTGCGCTTTCGATTGCTGCGTGCATCTCTTCATCTGTGGCGCAAGGCAAGCGCGCAATTACGTCGTTGGTGGCAGGGTTTGTCACTTCTACCCAGTCCTTTGCTTGAGATTCACGAAACTCACCATCGATGAATAAGGGAACCGTGCGAGTCATAATCTAGTCCTTTGTTAACGTTTATCGTAATTGGAATTAAAGCGGTATCTCGATACCAATGGCAGTGGCCTCACCACCACCGATACACAGTGATGCAACTCCTCGCATCACCTTTTTATTGGTGTTGTCACCGCCTACGCCGAGTGATTGCAGTTGGCGCAGGCTATGAATGAGCGTCACCAAAATACGTGCGCCACTCGCGCCAATTGGATGCCCGAGCGCACAAGCCCCACCTTTGATGTTCACCTTGTTTTTATCGATACCCAATTGACGCACTGCAATTTGCGTTACTACGGCGAAAGCTTCGTTGATCTCCCAAAGATCGACTTCGTTCACCGACCAATCGAGTTGAGACAACAACTGCTCTATTGCAAATACGGGCGCGAGGGTAAATTCAGCAGGCTTTCTGGCATGGGTCGAGTGCCCTTTGATCATTGCCATTGGTGATAAGCCCTGATGTTGCGCGGTTTCCGAATCCATCAATATCAGAGCAGCAGCACCATCAGAGATCGCACTGGAGTTTGCTGCAGTAACTGAACCGTTCTTATCGAAAGCAGGCTTAAGTTGGGGGATTTTTTCGAGTTTGATGGATTGCGGATGTTCGTCGTAATCTAATATTGAAGAAGTATGGTGTGTAGTAATGTCTATTGGAGAGATTTCGTCATCAAACAAGCTTTTCTCTTGCGCTTCTAGTGCTCTCGTTGCAGATAGGATTGCCCATTCATCCATTTGTTCACGAGTAAATTCCGAATGGTCAGCAGTTTGCTGTGCATAAACGCCCATCAGCTGTCCTTCATACGCATCTTGTAGTCCATCAAGAAACATATGGTCGTAAGTAGATTGGTGCCCCATTCGCATGCCATTACGAGCTTCTTTCAGCAAATATGGCGCGTTGGTCATACTTTCCATTCCACCAGCCACAGCACTGCGAATACTGCCCGCTTTGATGAGATCGTGAGCCAGCATGACGCTCTTCATTCCTGAGCCGCAAACCTTGTTGATGGTGGTACAGCCTGTAGTTAATGGAAGGTCTGCGCCTAGCGCTGCTTGCCTTGCTGGTGCTTGTCCACAGCCAGCAGGTAATACACAGCCCATGTAGACTTCATCGACTTCGCTAATACCACCAGCATCCATTGCCGCTTTGATCGCAAATGCCCCTAATTGAGGCGCTGAATAACCTTGTAACTGACCTTGAAAGCGCCCGATTGGCGTTCGCTTTGCACTGACAATCCAGATGTCGTTTCCCATGATCTCGTCCCTTCTGACGATAATTCACAGTTCACGAACTCATCCCTCACACCTGCTACCACGGAGCTTTCACACAGAATGTGTTGTCACTCCAGCCTCTCATAAAACGATGAATTATCGCACTGTGATTTCTTGACGTTTACGTAAGCATAGCACTAACATTTACGTTAACGTAAAGAAACACATTAATAACAACACAAATTTATTCTCATGCTTTTAGCCATCATATTCAGATAAGGGCATGAAGAATTTTTAAGAAGCCAAAACTTTTAATGAGAGGGACACGCCGCGTGGACAAATACAAGATTAGCGACCTCGCCAAGGAGTTCGACATCACGACCCGAAGCATTCGTTTTTATGAAGATGTCGGGCTGATTGAGCCAGAACGAAAAGGCAACATTCGCGTCTATCAGCGTAGAGATAAGATTCGTCTCAAGTTGATTTTACGTGGTAAACGCTTGGGCTTTTCACTTGCAGAAATTCGAGAACTGTTCGAGCTGTACGATACCCAGCAAAGTGATGGACAACTGCTTAAAATGCTAACCATCATTGATGATAAACAAGCACATTTACAACAGCAACTAGACGACATTAGCGTTGTGATGAACGAATTAGAAACCGCCAAAGAGCGATGCAAACAAGCGCTAATTAATAATAAAGTTAACAATTAATAGCACCATTAATTTCCAAGCCCAAGCAGTGTAACTCGAACCTTATTCGTACTAATAAGTACTTTCAACAGGGAAATGTTATGAAAAGCAGCTACACCCCACTCAACTTTGGGCTTGGTGAAACCATCGATATGCTCCGAGACCACGTCAATGCGTTTGCCACCGAGCATGTTGCCCCTATCGCGTCAGACATCGACCGCGATAACCAATTCCCCAATCATCTGTGGTTAAAGTTTGGTGAAATGGGCTTACTCGGCGTGACTGTCGACGAAGAGTTTGGCGGTGCTGGCATGGGTTATCTTGCTCATGTTGTCGCGATGGAAGAGATCAGCCGAGCTTCGGCGTCTGTCGCGCTCAGTTACGGCGCACATTCCAACCTTTGTGTTAACCAAATCTTTCGCAATGGCTCCCCGGCCCAACGAGAAAAGTACTTGCCCAAATTGATCAATGGGTCTCACGTTGGTGCCCTAGCCATGAGTGAACCAAACTCAGGTTCTGACGTGGTTAGCATGCAGCTTCGTGCTGAAGATAAGGGCGATCACTTTCTGATGAACGGCAACAAAATGTGGATCACTAACGGTCCTGATGCCGACACCTTAGTGGTTTACGCGAAAACCGATCCCGATGGTGGTTCTCGAGGCATCACCGCCTTCATTATTGAGCGCGAGTTCGAAGGCTTTAGCCATGCTCAGAAGCTCGACAAACTTGGCATGCGCGGCTCCAACACCTGTGAATTAGTGTTCCAAGATTGTGTCGTACCAAAAGAGAATATACTGGGAGAACTAAACCGTGGTGTCGAAGTGTTAATGAGTGGTTTGGATTACGAACGCGTGGTACTCGCCGCTGGACCGCTTGGCATCATGCAAGCCTGTATGGACGAAGTGGTGCCGTATGTGCATGACCGCAAACAATTTGGCAAATCCATTGGTGAATTCCAATTAGTGCAAGGAAAGCTTGCTGACATGTATTCACGCATGAACGCCGCCAAAGCTTATGTTTATGCTGTCGCAGCAGCATGTGACCGAGGTGAATGCACACGTAAAGATGCCGCTGGTGTGATCCTTTACAGTGCAGAACTAGCGACACAAATGTCCCTCGATGCTATTCAGCTGCTGGGCGGTAATGGCTACATCAACGAATACGCGACCGGACGTTTGCTCCGTGACGCCAAACTGTATGAGATTGGCGCCGGCACATCTGAAATTCGCCGCATGTTAATTGGACGAGAGCTGTTCGAAGAGTCTCGCTAACCCACCGACAAGGAAGTCACAATGGCAATCATTAAAAGTAAAACCAAGCCAACCGACGAGCTGTTCTTGTCGAACAAAGCGGTCATGACCGAGTTGGTGAACAACCTCAATGCTGATATCAAAGCCATCAAACAAGGTGGCGGACAGAAAGCCATCGACCGCCAACGTCTGAAAGGAAAACTCCCTGTTCGTGAGCGTGTCATGCTCCTTTTAGATGAGGGCAGCGAGTTTCTTGAAGTGGGACAATTTGCCGCTTGGAACGTCTACGAAGAGTCGATTCCATGCGCTGGTGTGGTTGCTGGCATTGGCACCATTGAAGGCATTCAATGCATGGTGATCGCCAACGACCCCTCAGTTAAAGGCGGCACCTATTACCCACTCACAGTGAAAAAGCATCTGCGCGCGCAAGAGATCGCCCAACGTTGCCAATTGCCTTGCGTCTATTTGGTGGATTCTGGTGGCGCGAACCTCCCTCATCAAGCGGAAGTGTTTGCTGATAAAGAGCACTTTGGGCGTATCTTCTTCAATCAAGCCAGAATGTCGGCGCAAGGCATTCCTCAAGTCGCGGTTGTGATGGGGCTTTGTACCGCAGGCGGCGCTTATGTACCCGCCATGTCGGACGTTTCCATTATGGTCAAAGAGCAAAGCACCATCTTCTTGGCAGGTCCACCGCTAGTAAAAGCCGCAACCGGAGAGATCGTCACTGATGAGGAGTTAGGTGGTGCCGACGTGCATTGTCGTAAGTCTGGCGTTG
The DNA here is from genome assembly GCF_052037695.1 of Vibrio sp. WZ-1. Taxonomy (NCBI): domain Bacteria; kingdom Pseudomonadati; phylum Pseudomonadota; class Gammaproteobacteria; order Vibrionales; family Vibrionaceae; genus Vibrio; species Vibrio sp. WZ-1. The sequence goes on from NZ_JBQEQR010000062.1 coordinate 46,469, forward strand.
CCGATTACTACGCAGAAAACGACCAACACGCATTACAGCTTGCGCGAGAAGCTATCTCAAATACGAATCAATCACTCCCGGTTCAAAGCGATAAACCAGTATTACCACCACGTTACGACGCCGAAGAGATGTACGGTATCGTCAATGCGAATCTGCGCTTGTCTTTTGATGTTCGAGAGATCATTGCTCGTGTGGTTGATGACTCAGACTTCGATGAATTCAAAGCACTCTATGGCAAGACTTTAGTGTGCGGTTTCGCTCGAATCCACGGCAATCTGATTGGTATTGTGGCGAACAACGGCATCTTATTTTCTGAGTCCTCACAGAAAGGTGCCCACTTTATTGAGCTGTGTGCCAAACGCAAAATTCCCCTGCTCTTTTTACAAAACATCACCGGGTTTATGGTCGGTAAGAAGCTCGAAGCGGAAGGCATCGCAAAGCACGGTGCAAAACTGGTGATGGCAGTCGCGTGTGCAGACGTACCCAAGTTCACCGTGATTATTGGTGGCTCTTACGGCGCAGGCAACTACGGCATGTGCGGCCGCGCTTATGATCCGACCATGATGTGGATGTGGCCAAACGCGCGAATCTCGGTAATGGGCGGAGAACAAGCCGCTGGTGTGCTCACTCAAGTGCGCCGAGAAGTGAAAAAGCGCCAAGGTGAAGACTGGCCAGAACCAGAAGAAAGTGCATTCCGAAAATCTATCGTAGACTTGTATGAGTCTCAGGGGCATCCCTACTACGCCAGCGCACGTTTGTGGGATGACGGCATCATCGACCCAAAAGAGACGCGTCAGGTACTAGCTCAAGCATTAAAAGCAGCACTCAATGCGCCAATTCCTGACAGCAACTTTGGCATATTTAGAATGTAGAGAAGAAAGGACGTCACATGCAGGATCATCAACCGAGTATCATCCCCAATACCAAACGACAAGATGAAGTACTTTGGAACGTCGATGAATTCGGCGTAGCAACGCTTACCCTCAATCGTACAGAAAAGCACAATGCGTTTGATGCCTGCATGATTGATCTGCTGATCCACAGGCTGGACTACCTCGCTTTGCGCACCGACGTTCGCTGCTTGGTTTTACGCAGCAATGGAAACCACTTCTCTTCAGGTGCTGATTTAAACTGGATGAAATCCATGGCAAACAGCACCAGAAAACAAAATCTCGAGGACGCACAGAATCTCGCACGCTTGATGCACACCTTAGATGGCTTCCCTCAACCCACGATTGCGGTTGTGCAAGGTTCTGCCTTTGGCGGCGCATTAGGTTTGATTTGTTGCTGTGATATTGCCATCGCTGCAGACAATGCCAACTTCTGCTTGAGTGAGGTAAAACTGGGGTTGGTACCCGCAACCATCTCTCCTTATGTGATGCGAGCAATGGGCAACCGTCAAGCTCGTCGTTACATACTCAGTGCCGAAGTGATTAACGCAGCCCAAGCAGAAAAGTTTGGCATTGTGCATGAGGTTCATCAGTTAGATAACATCGAAGCCGTTGTAGAGAGCTTAGTTAGTTCATTGCTGCTTAACAGCCCAGATGCTATGCGTAAAGCGAAAGACTTGTGCCATCAGTGTCACCAGAACCCTATCGATACACAACTGATCCAATACACGAGCCAGCTAATAGCCGATATTCGCGTATCGCCACATGGACAAGATGGCTTACAAGCCTTTCTGGAAAAACGCACACCAGGTTGGGCAATCAAGCCTCCTAAGGACAAAAAATGAAATTGCCAAATAAGGTTAACATTGTTGAAGTTGGTGCAAGGGACGGATTACAAAATGAATCGCCGGTCTCCACACATGCCAAAATCCGCTTAATCGATCTCCTTTCGGACACTGGACTCACCCACATTGAGGCTGGCTCTTTTGTCTCTCCCAAATGGGTTCCTCAAATGGCCGATTCTCTTGAGGTAATGAAAAACATTACTCACCGACACAACGTCATCTATTCGGCGTTAACACCTAATGTGCAAGGTTTTGAGAAGGCGTTAGAAGCAGGTGCTACACAAGTCGCTATTTTTACTTCTTCATCTGAAGGATTCTGTCAGTACAACATTAATTGCTCAATTGCGGAGAGTCTCACTCGCTTTGAACCAGTGATTGAATTGGCTGCAAAACATAGTATTCCGGTTCGTGGTTACCTATCTTGCGTTGTTGATTGCCCCTATGATGGGCCAACCAAACCGGAACAAGTCGCCAGAATTGCCAATCTTTTACAAGAGCTGGGCTGTTATGAGGTTTCTCTGGGAGATACCATCGGCACAGGTACGCCCATTCGCATCGCTAAAATGCTTGAAGCAGTGCAAGTAAAAGTCCCAACCGACAAGCTCGCTGTGCATTTTCACGATACATGGGGACAAGCGTTGGCGAATATCTACCAAGCCTTAACGATGGGCATCAATACCATCGATAGCAGTGTGGCTGGCCTCGGAGGATGCCCTTATGCTCATGGCGCATCGGGCAATGTCGCCACCGAAGATGTTCTCTACCTTTGCCAAGGCTTAGGAATCGAGACCGGAGTAGATTTGGAGTTGCTTGCTAAAGCAGGATGGATGATCAGTGAAGAATTAAACCGTCAACCGACTTCGAAAGTCTCTATGGCACTAAAGCAGCATTCTATTTAGTCAGAGCAATAAGCTCACTTAAATTTCATAATTCGCTTTGATACCGATATCAAAGTGCAGCGGCATGCGCCATTTGGCAAAGGATAAGAAACCCATGATCAATCCTGCCAGCAACATAGTAATAGCTGCAAGAATTGGAAGGTTAAACCACAATGCAAACGTTGCTACAGCGAGAAACGCAGGCACCATTTTCAAACCCGGAACCTTAAAGCAAAAAGACTCTTTGAGAGCGATACCCGAAAAGGTCACAAAGATAAAACCAAGCGCCAACCACACACGCTGAAGCTCCAAGTCACTTACCATCAATAGCAAGCCAATCCAAGATGCCCAACTGATAACAGCACGCACGTGTTTGCTATAAATATGTATATTTGCCGCAGACAGTGCACTTGCAACACAGAGTGCAATCACAGAAGCTTGATACGCAAACAATGAGCTAGTAATAGCCCCAGAAACAATTATCGAAAGGCAAAGTAGTGCGATAGCAAACAATGTGATGCCAAAGCGGTAAAGGCTCACACTGAGTTTATCGAGTAAATCGAGCGTTTCTTGATATTCTGTATTTGCCATCAATAAGCGTCCTGCCGAAAGAATAATAAGAGATTTAGTAAACCAGCGAAATGTTATCACTGCTTTGTAAGTTTAGTTTAAGCGCGTTTTGGAAAACGAAGTTTACCGCCAGTACGGTAGATAACCAATGAGAATAAGATAAGTGCACAACCAACCAATTTATTGGACGTAAGCACTTCGGCGTACCAAATCACACTCAAAATTACCGTCCAAACTGGCTCAAGGATCATAATCAGTGCTGCGTTGCCAGCTTGAACAAACTTCTGTCCCATAGTTTGCATCACATAACGCAAACTGGTTGCCAAAAGCGTACTTAATGCGAACCAAACCCAAATAGACGTCGACACCTCTGTCGGTACGGTTTCCACTAAGGATGAAATAAGTAGGCCAATCAAACCTGTCACAAACAGCTGGATACACGTTAGCAACAGCACTGGCAGTTTTTGCGAGTACTTACTGTTCACGTTGAAGTGTAAAGCCAGCATGAGAGCAGCTCCCAAGAACCATAGTTGACTGGAAGATTGTTGCCAACCACCTGCAAGCGATAAGCACCCTAGACCAATGATAGCAATGGGTAGAGAGATCCAGAAAATACGTTGTGGACGTTGCCTAAACATAATCCACGCAACGATAGGCACAAACAGCATCGATAGGCTCATGATGAATGCACCCTCGCCTAGGGTGTCACTGATTGAAATTGCATGGATCCAACACATCAACGCACCGCCAAGCAGTGCGCCGACACCAGCCGCCGCAAATATGTCTTTCTTATTTGCAGCACGAAATGGCTTAATACACAACGGCAACAAGCACAACGAAGCGATAGTAAATCGCAGCCCAATAAATCCAAATGGAGGAAGGCCTTGAATGGTTTCTTTAGAAAAAATCCACCCTAATGCCGCGATCATCGTAGTAGCGACGAGCACGAATGCAGCTTTGCGTTCTGAGTTAAGCATAATGACTCACAAAAAAGACCCTGCAAGAAAATCGTCAGAGGCCTATACATCATTGATTTAAATGTGTGTTAGACAGTTATATTTACATCGCAAATGCTGAACTAAATGTGTACTTAGACTGAGGAGTGCTAACGTTTGCGAAGCGCTCGCAGTATACATTGTGACTTAATTGTCATCGAGGAAATTACTGTGAAACCCTATCATTTTTTTGAATCTTGATATCATCAAAACAGCCGTCGAACTCTTAGGCAAAAACTCAAATACACTAAGGAATAACCTAACCCTAAATCGGGAGCAAAATGTTAAAATAACAACGAATTAAAACAGACATCAGGAGGTGCTTTATGAGACATTCAACCGTACTCTTTTTCATTCTGATTGCCCTGCTTATTATTGCGCCTATCGCACTAGGCTCACTGTTTAGTCTTATCACCTCTCTACGCGTAAGCAACATCGAAGCCGACCCAATTTCTGTCACGCACGTCTATACCCAAGTGACTTCAAAATGCTAGATTCAGAGCGTTGTCATTGATTCGAGGTCAAGGAAAACAACGCAGTGGAATAGCGAGCTCTTTCCAAGTTGTTTGAAGCAGAGATCGAGTCAATGACACGCTCCCGAAGGGCCCTCTTTACAAATAGTAAGGGTCTTGGCTTGTATACTTTGTTGTCGATTCTTGATTTAGACCCACTAGACCTTTAAATCGCCGCCGCGTCTACAAACCAAGTCATTCTCGCTGAACCAAGCATCTCGAGGTTACTTGGGTATATGACATGATGATCTATCGCGGTCGATAGTTTTCTTTCGAAAGTCTCTAATTTTCAAACATCAAAAGCCAACCACCTATTTTCACTTTAGTTGTATTGGTAATGATTTTGTCCATTCCACTTAACTGGTGCGTATTAGTAATTAAATCTACAACTAATCTGGCTCGTAGATAGCGATATAGCCAGTACGCGCTTACTCTTTATCGTACAACAACAAAAACGTGCCAGACTATCCACCTTACCAATATGAGCGAAGTGCTGGCATTAAACGCCCAAGTTAGTGAAACACGTATTCAATTTACTAGGGAAACAGTGATGAGATTAAAGAACACGCATTTCATGAGCACAGGTATAAAGGCGGCTCTCCTCGCCACGATGTGCTTCTCTCCTTTCACTTTCGCATCTGACGCCAAAGTCGACGAGCAATTTGAAGTTGGTAAAGAGAAAGCGAAAGTATGTATGACATGTCACGGTGCTGACGGCATCTCCACCATCGACGCCTACCCAAACCTACGCGGTCAGAAAAAAAGCTATCTGATCTCTTCTTTGAAAGATTACAAAGCGAGGGAGCGGACTAGTGGGTTGGCGGTACTCATGCAACAGCAAGCCGACGCCCTGTCTGACCAAGATATAGAAGACATCGCGCACTATTATTCGCAGTTAGGGACCGAGCATTCACCGTCAGATAACGAGCCCCAGCCTTAAACGAGGAGCGTTCTTATGGAACAAACAACTACTCAATACAACACTCAAGTTGTGAAGTATTTTGTGTTGGCATCGTTGGTTTGGGCGATTGCGGGGATGATCATCGGTGTCATTCTAGCGGCGCAGTTGTACTGGCCCATTCTGAACTTTGATTCGCAATATTTCCAATTCGGTCGTCTGAGACCTCTACACACATCTGGAGTGATATACGGCTTTGTCGTAAACATTTTAATGGGTACTTCGCTCTACATTGCCCAGCGTACTGGCCGTTGTAATTTGTTCAACCAGAGCCTGTCTTGGATGGTGTTCTGGGGATGGCAACTCGTTCTGCTCTTGGCGCTTATTACCCTGCCCGCAGGCTATACGACATCAAAGGAGTATGCGGAGTTGGAATGGCCAATCGACGTCTTAATCGTCTTGGTATGGGTGCTTTATGCCGTGCTGTTCTTTGGCACGCTTGCCAAGCGCAAAGTAGACCATATCTTTGTAGCAAACTGGTTCTTTGCCGCCTTTATTATCGTGATTGCGATGATCTTCGTCGTGAACAATCTTGCCATGCCTGTCTCTTTGATGAAATCCTATTCCGTCTTTGCTGGTGCACAAGATGCCATTGTCCAATGGTGGTGGGGTCATAACGCGGTAGGATTTTTGCTAACTGCGGGTGTGATTGGGATGAACTATTATTTCATTCCTAAAGCCGCTGATCGCCCTATCTACTCTTATCGTTTGTCTGTAATCCATTTTTGGGGCTTGGTTGGGTTTTACACTTGGGCGGGTACGCACCACTTGGTTTACTCTTCGGTACCGGTTTGGGTGCAAAACATCGGCATCATCATGTCACTCATTCTTTGGCTTCCGTCTTGGGCTGGCGCTTTCAACAGTGCGATGACGCTGCTGCAAAACAAAGAGAAACTCAAATCTGACTATATCTGCTTGTTCTTCTTCTCAGCAATCCTTTACTACTGCTTAGCCACTTTCGAAGGGCCTCTGCTTGCCATTCGCTGGTTCAATATGCTGGCGCACAACACAGAATGGGTGATCGGACACGTTCACTCTGGCGCATTAGGTTGGGTGGGCATGTCTGGCATTGCGGTGTTCTACTACTTCATCCCACGTCTGTGGAATAAAACGGAACTGTGGTCGAAGCGACTGATCAAATGGCACTTCTGGCTTGCCCATGCAGGTGTTGCCATCTATGCCATCGCACTCTGGGTTGCCGGTATTGGTGAGGGCTACATGTGGCTCACTCAAAACGAGAATGGTGAGCTAGTATACAGCTTTATCGAAGCCATGAACTTTAAAGCACCATGGTTGTTCTTGCGCTTCTTTGGTGGTGCGCTCTTTGTGCTCGGCTTGTTCCTGATGGCATTCAACTTGTACAAGACCGTACGTTCTCCGTCCGTACTAGTAGCGAAGGAGGCATAAGATGAGCAAAGACTTTACGCATTCAGTGATCATCTTGATCATCACCACCGTTGTTGTGGCTTCCTTCTCTCTTGCAGTGTGGGTAGTGCCTAATATCCTGCGTACTGACGACATCGCCAAAGACAGTTTAGCGAAGCCATTAACCGCGTTGGAGCTTGCTGGTCGCGATATCTACATCAGCGAAGGTTGCCATGTGTGCCACACGCAGATGGTTCGCCCGCTAGAACCCGAAATCAAACGTAACGGACGCGCTAACCAAGAGTCCGATGATATTTACGAGTTTCCTAACTTGTGGGGTTCCAAACGCACTGGCCCAGATCTAACCAATCTTGGACGTAAGTATTCGGACCAATGGCATGTGTTGCATCTTATCGACCCACGCCAAGTGGTTCCTACATCCATCATGCCCGCTTATCCTTGGTTGTTTGAGCAGACTTTGTCTGGTAATGCCATTGGTAACAAGATGGAAACGCTCCGTACGTTGGGCGTGCCCTACACCGACCAAGAGATCTCAGACGCGCGATTACAAATACGCGGTAAAACCAAAGGGGAAGCTCTGATTCGTTATCTTCAAAGCCTTGGTCAAGACACAGCACAGGAGGTGGCACAATGAGCACATTCTGGAACTGGTGGGCAATTGCCGCCACGATTGTCTTCTTCATATTGATGGTGTCTGTCATCGTCAAATATTGGCGTAGCAACCATAAAGCAGACCAAGACCATACCATCGCCTCCTTTGATGGCATTGATGAAAAAGACGCACCGCCACCCAAGTTACTGTTTGCCAGTTACGCGGTCGCCTTTCTGTTGTCAGCAGGATACCTAGTGTTATATCCGGGCTTGGGCGAATGGAAAGGTTTGGCGAATTACGATCAAAGTGACGATAAACTCAGCGCACCGTCAACGACGCTTGATGAACAATTTAGCCAAGTTACGGACATGTCGCTCGACGCATTGGCACAAAACGACGATATCGTCCGCTCTGGTCGAATCCTGTTTCAAACCCATTGCGCCGCTTGTCACCGAGACAACGCTCAGGGCCAAAAGCACTTCCCTAACCTGATCGATAAAGAATGGATGTATGGCGGCGATGACAAAGCTCTGATTCACTCTATCGCCAAAGGTCGTAACGGCGCCATGCCGGGATGGGGGGAGGTAATGAGGAAGGACGAAGTCAACAAAGTCGCCTATTACCTCGCATCCCTCAATCAACGCCACAGTGACGTACCAGAAGTGAAAGTTGAATTAGGTAAGAGTTTGTTCGTCGAATATTGCTCGTCATGTCATGGTGACGGCTCGATAGCAAATCAACAAACGGGCGTGCCTGATCTATCAGACAGTGTCTGGCTACATGGCGGGAGCATCGAGGAGATTCAACACACCATCAATTACGGCTTAAACAACTTAATGCCTGCGTTTGAAAACCAACTTTCTGAGCACGAAATCCTCGCACTTGGTGCCTACATCCGTAAAGCGGGTGAAGAGCAAGAGCAGAAACTCGCAGCGCTTAATGCTGATTCAGTAAAACGCGGTGAGTACCTTGCCCATGCTGGGGACTGTGTGGCTTGTCATAGTGCTGAAGGTGGCGAACCTTTTGCGGGCGGTCTACCGTTCGTTACCCCATTTGGCACCATCTACTCCACTAATATCACGCCCCATGCCAGCGCAGGTATCGGTGAGTATGATTATGATGACTTCCGAGATGCGCTTGTGAAGGGTAAAGGCAAACATGGTTACCTTTACCCTGCAATGCCCTACACGTCTTATCAATACCTCACTGAACAAGACATGACGGATTTGTGGGAATTCATGCAATCTATCCCTGCGGTAGCTCGTCGTAACGATGAAAACCATATGATGTTCCCATCTAACATCCGTCTTGGTTTGCTTGGCTGGAATATCGTCTTTATGGATACCGACCCAATCGACTACAGCTTGCCTCAAGAACTTGAAGGACACGTGGAAGATGTTGAGAAGTGGCAGAAAGGCAAATATTGGGTAGCAGGCTTAGGACACTGCTCAGAGTGCCACACACCGCGCAACATTGCTCAGGCCCTAATTCCTGAGCGTATCTTCCAAGGTAACTTGATAGACGGCTGGAATGCACCTGATATTACCTCAACAGAGTTGTACGTTGGTGGTTGGGATGAAAAGACGTTGACCGACTTCTTACACACTGGTCATTCAGACAAAGGCACCGCGTTTGCCGGGATGGCGGATGTCGTGAAGAATAGCTTGAGTTTAATGACGCGTGAAGACATTGAATCCATGTCCTACTACTTGCTCAGTGGCGATGTGAACAACTTTATTGCCGCCGACGCAGTACCACTAGAACCTAAAGGGTTCGATGACGACGCCTATCAAGATCCAATCTACACTGTCTACAAGCAGACTTGTGGCGCTTGTCACGGCAACGATGGTAAAGGGCGAGACCCAATAGCGCCAACATTGCTAAATAACGGCATCATCATGCACAGCGACCCGTTCAACACCATTGCGGTAACAGTGCGAGGTTTGCAACCTACCTACATTGATCCAGAGCGTAATTTCATGCCGATGGCGAGTTTTGAGGACATCCTCTCCGACGCGCGTTTAGCAGAGTTAATTACCTTTGTGCGTAAACACCTCGGAGACCAACAACAAGAGGTTACCGCTGAAGAGGTTCGTGAAGTGAGAGAAACATTGGAAGCGGCTGGGTACGCTGGCGGGCTTCATACCACGCCAGACATGTATGACAGGCGTGATAACAACATCAATATTCGGTAATAACTTGAAGAATCCAACCACAAAAAAAGCCCTTTCCAACCGGAAAGGGCTTTAACTTAGTTCCCAAAATTTTGCCGTTTTACAGCAGTTCTACCGACTGTTGAGCGATTACCCACTCTTCGTTGGTAGGAATAACCAGTGCTTTCGCACCTAGCAACTCAGATGTAGCAACAACACCTGCGTTACCAAATCGAGCATCTTCGTTACCTTTCACATCTTCAACAAAACCTAACAGTTTTAGGTTCTTCAGGATTTCACTACGGATTGGCATTGAGTTTTCGCCGATACCGCCTGTGAAGATGATGCCGTCGAATGAATCTAAAGCAGCAAGGTAAGACGCGATGTATTTAGACACACGGTATGTGAATACTTGGAATGCTAGAGTTGCACCTTCGTGCCCCTCTTCCATCGCTTCCAAAATACCGCGAGCATCGCTTGTTAGGCCAGACACACCTAAGAAGCCAGAAGCTTTGTTCAATGAGTTGAACACTTTCTCTTGAGACCAACCTTTCTTCAGAAGGTACTCAATGATGCCTGGGTCAAGGTCACCACAACGTGTACCCATCATTAGACCAGACAGTGGCGTGAAGCCCATAGACGTATCAACAGATTCGCCGTTGTTAATTGCACAAACAGAAGCACCGTTACCTAAGTGAACAGAGATGAAGCTCGACTCTTCAACTGGCTTGTTGATCATCTTCGCTGCTTCACGGCTTACAAAGTAGTGACTAGTACCGTGGAAACCGTAACGACGAATACCGAAGTCAGTGTAAAGTTCTTTAGCGATTGCACCAGTGTAAGCTTTTGCTGGCATTGTTTGGTGGAAAGCAGTATCAAATACAGCAAACTGAGGTAGCTCAGGGAATGCAGCCATTGAAGCACGCATACCAATCGCATGAGCAAGGTTATGTAGAGGAGCCAAATCACTTAGCGCTTCTACGTCTGCAATAACAGACTCATCTAAACGGACTGTTTTAGTAAACTTCTCACCGCCGTGAACCACTCGGTGGCCAACAGCGACAACATCTTCAATTAATTTGTACTCTTTTACTAACTCAACTAATTTTGCTACTGCAAGTTGATGGTGATTCCCATCGCCTTGAATGGCGTACTCAAATTTCTCACCGTTGAATTTCCAGCTCATACGAGCGTCTGAAAGACCAAAGCACTCACCCAAACCACTTAATACAGCATCGCCAGATTGAGAGTCGATTACTGCAAATTTTAGTGATGAGCTACCAGAGTTGATCACCAGTACAAACGAATTAGACATGAAATAGTTTCCTGTTGTGGAGCAAAGGTTGTGATTGCGCGAAGCGCTGTGTACTTCTTGTTTGTAGCACCTATTATTCAATAATTTTTTAATCTTTCAACTATCTTTTAGAGTTAGTTGTTCGTTTGCGTAATTTTTGTTGATCTAACGCAATTTTAAAATTTATTTGAGCCATGAAATATATCGACAACTTAAACTAAAGTGGAATGAAGCGTTGGGAAACGTTAAAAAATGAAGAATAAAGCAAAAATATTACTAATTTTTTTTGAATCGAAGAAGATAAGAGAAGGGGATAAAAAAGCCGAGCATTACGCTCGGCTTTTCAAATTCAACTATTTTTTAATGCAATAGTGTGCAGGAATTATGCGTCTTGTGTACGACGACCACGGCCGTGACCACGTTCACCACGGTGTGCACCACGGTGATCACCACCACGGTTACGATCGAAACGACGTTCGCCACCTTCACGGTTACCATCACGATTGCCATCGCGGTTGCCGTCACGGTTACCACGGAAGCCACCTTCGCGACGACCGCCTTCACGACGACCACCTTCACGGTTGCCATCGCGGTTACCACGGTAACCACCGCCATCACGACGACCGCCATCGCGACGACCACCGTCACGGCGACCACCACGAGACTCACGGAAGTCATCGAAGTCACATACTACAGCACCAACATCTTGTTGACGAATACGTAGCTTGCTTAGCTTGTTCGCTGCGTCTGAAGTCATTGCTTTAGGTAGCTGTACGAATGTGTGACCTTGCGCTAGCTTGATCGCACCGATAGAACCTTTGCCTAGACCTAGTTCGTTTGCTAGAGCGCCAACGATGTCTTTAACTTGAACGCCTTGCTCGCGACCAACTTGAAGCTGGTAAGTATCCCAGTCTTGGTTGTTGAAGTTACGACCGCCGTCACGACCACCTTCACGGCGCTCTTTACGACGTTGCTTGTCACGTTCAATCGCTTCTACCATTGGGTCTTCGCCAATGTAGAATAGAGGACGTTTGCCTTGCTGACGCTTAAGAAGCATTGCTGCAAGCATCGCAGGTTCAATTTCTAGAGACGTTTGTAGCTTCTCAACAAGCTCAGCGAACTTGTCTAGTGCTTTGTGCTCTTTTTCAGCTTCCAGTTCAGCCGCTAGCTTGCTTAGGCGAGCTTCTGCAACTTGGTCACGTAGAGGAAGTTGAATTTCTTCCATAGATGACTTAGTTACACGCTCGATAGTGCGAAGCATACGGATTTGGTTAGTACGAACTAGAAGGATCGCTTTACCTTTACGTCCAGCACGACCAGTACGGCCGATACGGTGGATGTAAGACTCAACATCGAATGGGATGTCGTAGTTAAATACGTGAGTAATACGTGGAACGTCAAGACCACGAGCAACAACGTCAGTTGCAACTAGGATGTCGATAACACCTTGTTTGATGTGATCAACAGTACGCTCACGTAGAGACTGAGGAATGTCACCGTGCAGTGCAGCAGCTTTAAAGCCACGTGCAGATAGCCAATCAGCTAGACGCTCAGTGTCTTGACGAGTACGTACGAATACGATTGACGCGTCAGTTTCTTCAGTTTCAAGAAGACGAGACATAGCTTCATCTTTCTCTACACCTTTCACTACCCAGAACTGTTGTTGAACTTTGTCTACAGTGTGGTTTTTACCAGCAACGTCAACAGTTACAGGATCACGTAGGAAGCGCTCAACAATGTTTTTCAGCATTGGTGGCATAGTTGCAGAGAACAGAACGCGTTGAGCTGATTCAGGAGCGTGCTCCATGATAGCAGTTACGTCGTCCACGAAACCCATGTTTAGCATTTCGTCCGCTTCATCAAGTACGAAAGTACTAACTTCGTCAAGATGTAGACGTTCACGGTTGATAAGGTCTTGAACACGGCCAGGAGTACCAACAACAACGTGTGCACCATTTTTAAGAGCACGCATTTGATCTACGATAGATGCACCACCGTAGATTTCTAGAACTTTAAGACCCTTGATGTTCTTACCAAGGTTCTTCATCTCAGCCGCAACCTGAATCGCTAGCTCACGAGTTGGAGCAAGAACAATTGCTTGTGGTTTACGTTGATCAAGATCTAGCTTGTTTAGAAGAGGCAGAGAGAATGCTGCCGTTTTACCTGTACCCGTCTGTGCTTTACCCAGCGCGTCAGCACCTTCCAATAGGTGTGGAATTGCCGCAGCCTGAATTGGAGTTGGTGACACGAAACCCATTCCGTCTAGAGCAGAAAGGATAGAATCATTCAGAGATAAATCGCTGAATTGAATAACAGAATCTTGCATTGGGATCCTACTTAATTAAACAAAAAAACAGTCCCATATGCTCTTCCAATTCGATACTGATTCATCCAGTTACTAAATCCATTCAGAAAGGGAATTAGTACAGTACACAACCGCGATAAGCCATTAGGGACGACTAAGGGAGGCGGATTATTCCTTAAATGCATAAAAAAAGCCAGAAAAAATTGAATTACATCACAATTTATTCTCACTAATGGTATTATTCGCGTAAATTTCCACCTATCCCCTATTTTTAAGGGCTGTCGATGATGATTGTTCAACAAAACAGTCAATAAACAGGGGCGAATTTACGCGCTTTCAGTAGTAATAATAGCGCGCAATGATTATAGTGTGCCCAACTCCATTGGTAAGTTAAAAAAAAGATGTTTCAAGATAACCCACTATTAGCTCAGCTTAAGCAGCAAATCCAAGAAAATCTGCCTAAAAAAGAAGGCTCAATCAAAGCAACTGATAAAGGCTTTGGCTTCCTGGAAGTGGATAGCAAAACCAGCTTCTTCATCCCACCAGCGTACATGAAAAAGTGCATGCACGGCGATAAAGTTGTTGCCATCATCCGCACGGAAAACGAACGTGAAGTTGCAGAACCACAAGAACTGCTAGAACAATCGATGACTCGCTTTATTGGTCGAGTAAAAATGTTCAAAGGCAAGCTAAACGTAGCACCAGATCACCCACAGCTTAAAAAACTGTCTCTTAAAGCAAAACTAAAGAAAGGTCTAAAACCTGATGAGTTTGCAGAAGGTGACTGGGTTGTCGCACATCTTATTCGCCACCCACTTAACGGCGATAACTCTTTCTTCGTAGAAATTTCTGAGAAGATTACTGATTCAAACGACAAGATTGCCCCTTGGTGGGTAACGCTTGCTCAAAACGATCTACCAAATTCTGAGCCGGCAGGCATCGAGAACTGGGAACTAAAAGACGACGCAGATCTAGAGCGTGTAGACATGACTCACGTTCCTTTCGTGACTATCGATGGCGAATCAACCAAAGATATGGACGATGCGCTGTACGCGAAGAAAACTGAATCTGGTGATTTCGAACTGACTATCGCAATCGCGGACCCAACGGCGTACATCACACCTGAAGATGATATGGATAAAGTCGCGCGTGAACGTGGCTACACTATCTACCTTCCAGGTCGTAACATCCCGATGCTGCCTCGCGATCTAGCGGACAACCTATGCTCTCTGATTGAAGGTGAAATCCGCCCAGCAATCTGCTGTACAGTCACAGTAAGCAAAGATGGCGTAATTGGTGATGACATCAACTTCTTTGCTGCGAACATCAAATCTCACGCTCGTCTTGCTTACGATCACGTCTCTGATTGGCTAGAAAAAGGCAGTTCAGACAAGTGGCAACCAGCAGAAGAGATCGCAACTATCGTTCGTGACCTGTATGACTTCTCACTTGCTCGTGCGGATTGGCGCGAAAAGAACGCGGTTGTATTCCCAGATCGTCCTGACTACCGCTTCGAACTGAGTGAAGATAACGACGTTGTCGCGATCCATGCTGACATGCGTCGCAGTGCAAACCGCCTAGTTGAAGAGTCTATGATCACTGCAAACATCTGTGCTGGTCGTACACTACGTGACAAGTTTGAAACGGGTGTCTTCAACACGCACGCTGGCCTGAAAGCAGAGAAAATCGAAGACGTAGTTAAAATGGTTAACCCTGAAGGCTCGCTTGAGTTCACTGCTGAATCTATTGCAACATTAGAAGGTTTTGCTGCGCTACGTCGCTGGTTGGGTGAGCAAGAAAGCTCGTACCTAGATAATCGTATTCGTAAGTTCCAAACTTACAGCGAAGTGGGTAACCAACCACTGCCTCACTACGCGATGGGACTGGATATTTACGCGACTTGGACTTCACCAATTCGTAAGTATGGCGATATGATCAACCATCGCATGCTAAAAGCGGTGATCCTTAATAAAGCACCAATCCAAACACCAGATGATGAAGTGGGTGAAGAGCTAGCATTACACCGTAAGCACCATAAAATTGCGGAGCGAAATGTCTCTGATTGGCTGTACGCACGCACACTATCAGAAGAGCCAACCAAGAAAACGTGTTTCACAGGTGAGATTTTTGACATTAATCGCGCGGGTGCACGTGTCCGACTTCTCGAAAATGGAGCAGCAGCCTTTATTCCTGGTAGCTTGATTCTTGATAATAAAGAAAGAATTGAGTGCAACGGCGACAACGGTACTATTTCGATTGATAAAGAAGTGGTATATAAACTGGGTGATACATTAGAAGTTATTCTGACTGATGTAAATCAAGAGAATCGCAGTTTGGTCGCTAAACCAACACAAGTATTTGCTGATGCTCCGGCAACTGATGCCAAAGAGACCGTAAGCGAATAACAGCTGTTCGTTAAAAAAGGCGCTCAAACGAGCGCCTTTTTTTTGTTTTTGCAAAAGACATAAGAGCCTATGCCGAATATACAGATACTACGTTTTAATCATTTTACTGCTAGAAAAAGTGAGCGATACACAACTCCGCATAATGGCTTGTTCATTGTTGAAGAGGGCTCCCTACTCGTCCACCAGCCCGATGGGCAAGAAATGGAATGGAAAGCTGGTGACTTTGCTCTTTACAATTCCGAAGACTTACTTACTGCCGAGTCACAAGCTGGAGAGAATGGCTTTCAAGCTACCGCTTTAGTTTTTAATAGCGAGTTGTTATCTAACCTTCACAAACTTGATGAGGCAGTCACAACTGCCTCTACAAAGCAGTTCTACCCTTTTGACTCGAAGCAGTACAGCGACATAGCGATAACAAAAGACCTATTACTGAACTTAGTTTCTAAACAAACAAATGAATTAGCTCAATGTCATTTAGCATTAGCGCTAATCGCAATGATGGTCGAAGTCCAACCTAACCTTCTTAGCATTATTAACAACGCGAGCCATTTGAGTGATTCACAAAAAATCATCGACTATATTGAGAAAAATATCGAGAAAGATATCACGCTAGAGATCGTATCCGCTGAACTAGGTATGTCTATTGCGACATTGAAGCGACGTCTCGCAGCTGACGATATGTCATTCTCACATATACTCAAGGTAAAACGTATTAACTACGCAGCAACTCAGTTAAGAGTATCGCAAAAATCAATCACACAAATTGCATTTGATTCTGGCTTCAAAAGCGCCGCGCACTTTAGTACAGCATTCAAATCTGTTTACAACGTGACACCAAAAGATTTCCGAAACCAAATCACTCGCTAATTATTGCCAAAAACATGCTTGAGGATCGGTCTCTAACTCCGCGATAAGGTCCTCAAGCTCTTTACAGCGTGGCAAGCTCGAATAAGGCACCCACTCGCTACCTTCTTTCTCCTCTTCACTAGGAACAAAAAACAGCCATGTTTGCGTGCCTTCGTGGAAGAGTATCCTCGCAATGGAAGAGGTGTATTCACTATGTTGAGAATCTAGCAAGTAATGCGCATGGTATAACTCAACACCATTATCAATCGGCTCATACAAACTTTTTCCTAACTCAACAGGTAAGCTAGCATTTCGCTTAGAACAAAATGTTTGAATCGCTTTATTAAGTCGACTCATAGCCAATCGAGAAACGGACATAAAGAAACTCCTAGAACCTAACATCAGTATAGGTTGAACCTACCAAGTAAGAGCAGTGTAAACCAGAACTATTTGGCAATCGTATTTCCCGTTCACAAAAGTGTAACCTGAACAAAATATCATATGCGCTGCTGTATACTATTTATGGAGTTCAATATGTTACGTTTAACTGTGGCAAGTATTTTAGCCATAGCGCTGTCTGCTCCTTTGGCAATCGCGAAGGAAATCAATATCTCTGGCTCAACCTCTGTTGCCCGTGTTATGGATGTTATTGCTGAGGAATACAATAAAGTCCACCCAGATAACTACATTGCTGTACAGGGCATTGGCTCCACTGCAGGGATCACCATGGTGAACAAAGGGGTGATTGAAATAGGCATGAGCTCACGATACCTCACCGAAAGAGAAAAAGGCGAAGACTTAAATGTCATGCCCATCGCCTATGATGGACTAGCCGTTGTTGTTAACCGTACCAACTCTTTAGATAACCTTTCAGAGCAACAACTTTTTGATATCTACAAGGGCAAAATTACTAACTGGCAACAAGTGGGCGGCAATGATCAGCCGATCGCTGTTGTGACACGCGAAGCTTCTTCAGGTTCTCGCTACAGCTTTGAGAGCTTACTTGGCCTAACTAAAGTTGTGAACAACCGTCTTGTCTCGGATATCAGCCCAAACAACTTAGTGGTCAACAGTAATAGCATGGTAAAGACCATCGTGAACCACAACCCGCATGCGATTGGTTTTATCTCTGTAGGCTCAGTCGATCAGTCTGTAAAAGCCATTCGTTTTGAAGGAACCACACCATCTGCAAAGAACATCGCTAGCCATAAGTACAAGTTGGCACGCCCTTTCTTGATCTTGTACAAAGTTGATGGATTAGATAAGGCAGGAAAAGAGTTCGTTTCATTCTTAAAGTCTGAAACAGGACAAAAAGCAATTGCCGATTATGGCTACACACCAGTTAAGAGTTTCAGCCAGTAAAAACAAAAAAGAGAGCTAATTACAGCTCTCTTTTTTGGTCAAATCTTTGCTTAGAAATGCAGTTGAATTACGGATACAACAACCGCACCTGGGCGACGTATCCCTTCAATTTCTACTTTTATCTCACGCTCAATCTCAAGACCTTTCTTAATTGGAGTGATCTTCGTTAATGTGCTTGATGCGCGTACGTTATTGCCTGCTTTGACTGGATATGGAAAACGAACTTGATTCAAACCAAGATTCACAACCAGTTTCGCTGTTGGAAACATTGGCTTTTCTGGGTCAACGGAATCAGTCAACTTAGGCAGCAGCGCTAGCGTTAGAAATCCGTGAGCGATCGTTGTCTTAAATGGGGACTCGGTCGCGGCACGCTCTGGATCAGTATGAATCCATTGCATGTCTTCTGTTACCGAACCAAATTGGTTAATGCGCTCTTGAGATACATGAACCCAATCACCAACATGGATCACTTCGCCAACTTTTTCATTAAGCTCATCAAATAGTACTTGGGCTTCTGGCTTAAGTACGATCGGCTCAGGTTGAGGGATAACTTCCTCATTTACTGCTGGTTGCTGGTGATCGCGCACTTTAGAGAAGAGAAAACTGTTTTGTGCCCTACCTAAAAAGTCACTCCAATAGTCGCGCAGCGTTGGAGACATCCAATTCATAAACTCTGATTGATGAGCAGAAATCGCACCAACTTTGTCTTTAAATAGATTCGTGACCTTCATAAATACCCTTAGAGAAACTCAGCACAACTGGCTATACCAGTTAATTTTGAATTAGTTCACATTCTGTTGCAAATACTTTCGGGCGAACACATGTATACTCAAAGCCAATTTGTTTTTTAAATTCAGCACCTTAACAATAAAACACTATTTTATTATAAAGGCTATCATTAAAGTCATTACTCTACTATCTGGCAGTTTTGGCTCGCTTTCTTTCACCTTTCATGCACACAACACAGTGAACACTGATTACAAAACAGGCAAACAGTTCATTTGCCACAAATCAATGCTTTACAAGTTCTATGCCACAACATATTATGTGCCCCGCAACGGAGAGATGGCTGAGTGGTTGAAAGCACCGGTCTTGAAAACCGGCATACGTTAATAGCGTATCTAGGGTTCAAATCCCTATCTCTCCGCCACATTTAGAAAGCTCGTTGAGAAATCAACGAGCTTTCGTCGTTTTGACGCTTGGAAAATTGCGGGATTTCTAAATCCCTCCCTGAATGCAAGCCCAGCACTCCACCAAATCCTAGTAAAAGCCCATCAAGAAATTAATTTCAGCACTGAAATGCAACTGTTGCTCTTCTCTACTTTACTGATCAAACCCGCACTTCTCAGTGTCGTTGGTAAAATCGTCATTTAAGTCCTTTCTATACTTAAGCTAGAGTTGATATAACTAGAGTCCGCATAATAATAAATCATGGAAGACAAATACTATGCCGATTCAATTTCACCAGCTTACTGCAAAGGAAAATACCTCTACCCTCTCTATCGACAATTGGCACCTTGAAGCAGGACAATCTTGGGGCATTTTCAGCTCTGATGGCGATATTGGCTCTATTCTTGGAGACTTGCTGTGCGGAGAAATTACGCCTGAATCCGGTGAACTGAACGTCGAAGGTTGCCAGATTGCTCAAGTCTCTCTTTCTGAACAACAACGCTTGTTAGAGCTGGAGATCGAAAAAGACGACACCGATTTTCTCGATTACATTGACCAAGGCAGTTCTGTATATAACTTGATCGTTGAAGTCTGCCAAGATGAAACCTTCGCACAAAGCCTAATTGAAGAGCTCGACTTATCACATTTAACCGGGAGTGGGTTTAGAGTGCTTTCGACTGGTGAAACGAGGCGTGTAATGCTTGCTCGTGCGCTCGCGGCAAAACCTGATCTAGTATTGTTAGATAATCCGTTTACAGGGTTAGATGTAGAGCACCGTGCTTCATTGGCAACGTATCTTCAAACACTTTCTCTCTCAGTACAAATGCTGATTACCTTCTCTCGAGAATCAGACATGCCCGATTGGATCGATCAAGTGGTACTGTTCAATGGTGGTAAACTTGAAAGCACGATGGACAAACAAAGTTGGGATCAGCACCCTATCATCACGCAGATTAACTCCCAGTCGGAAAAGCAAAGCGAAGAGATGATGGCATTAATTCGTCAGCATCAACATACGACCCATTTTGAAAACCCAATTTTTGAACTTAAAAATGGCAAAGTGGAATACACCGATAAAACCATTTTCACTGACTTAAACTGGCGGATCGATAAAAACCAACATTGGTGAGTGAAAGGGCCAAACGGCTGCGGAAAAAGTACCTTATTAGGGCTTATATTTGGCGATCATCCTCAGTGTTACAGTAATGATATCCATATATTTGGCAAGAAGCGCGGCAGTGGAGAAAGCATCTGGGAAATAAAACAACATATCGGTATGGTTTCCTCCGCACTGCATCTTCAATATAGGGTTAACTGCAGCGCGTTAGAAGTCATTTTATCGGGATTCTATGATTCAATCGGCCTTTACTCACAACCCACTAAAAATGAGATCAATATTGCGAAGGACTGGCTGGCCATTCTGCACATGGCCCAATATCAAAAGACTCCTTTTAAACAACTGGAGTATGGTCAGCAGCGCTTGCTTCTTATTGCTCGCGCTATTGTTAAACAGCCAACATTGCTTATTTTGGATGAGCCGTATCAAGGCTTAGATTACTTGGGGCGGATGTTGGTCAAAAACACGCTTGGGTTGATAGCCAAAGAGAAGCTAAGCCAGCTTTTGTATGTTTCACATTACCAAGAAGATGGCATAGATAGCATTCAAAATTACTTAGAGTTTAAATTTGATAAAGAAACTAACTGCTACAAAGGCTCTAGCTTCGAGCGTGACACAGAGTAAAAGTGAACGTCTGTAACAACAAGTTGTATGTATTCCTGAGTATTACTTTCTACCTTAGGAATACGCCTCAAACATACAGAAACCTATTGAAAATCAAGTAAAAGTTGCTTATATGGTACAGGCTTAGAGTAAAAGTAACCTTGGTGGAAATCTACTCCTAGATTAACTAAATGCTTCACTTGTGCTTCAGTTTCAACCCCTTCGGCAATGAGTTTTATCTCCAGCTCATTGGCGAATCGGACAATGGCGTTTAAAACCGGAGCATTAACACTCTCAATGCCTATCGTATCGACAAAGCACTTGTCTATTTTCAAGTAATCCACTTTCATGTGTTGCAAAGCTGCCAGAGAAGTTTGCCCGGTACCAAAGTCATCGATGAGTACTTCAATTCCATGCACCCGCAGCGCTGAAATATACTTCTGCGTATTCTCATCGATAAGCTGACGCTCTGTAATCTCAATGCCCAAGAAAACATTGTTTTGTTTTAGTTTCTTGTGGATGCGTTCTATCTTGTGGATAACATGTGCGTCCGAGAGATAATCAGGTGGTACATTAACACCTAGATGAAAAGGCTTTGCGTAGTGACTATTGGAAAAGTCATTCAAAGCCTTATCCAAGACATAATCGGTGATCTCATTCACTAGCCCATTTTGCTCCGCAGCGACGATAAACTTGTCGGGAGAGACAAAGCCACGGCTCTTATGTTTCCAACGTAATAGCGCCTCACAGCCCTTTAACTCGCCTGTTTTCGCATCAATTTGTGGCTGGTAATACAGAGCAAGCTCTTTTCTTTTAATCGCTTTCTTCAGATCGACAAGCAGACTTCGCTGAGGATCGACAAATTTTGTCACGATATAAATCGTTAAGTAGAAAATCAGTAAAAGGGGTATTGCAGAAATAAAGTAAGACAGCTCTTTTTGCTCAATGTAAACATCACTTGCTTCAAGTAAAGCTTCATAATCAAAGATTTTAGAATGCGCTACGGCAATAGGGTTGTCACCTTGCTTAAGTGCCCCAACGGGAGCAACGCCCTCATCTACAAATAACGCCGAGCGCTTGAGACGAAGATCATTTTTATAGCCAATTGTCGCTCCAAAATAGTCCCTATCCACAATAGTGATAGCACGATAATCTGGGGTTTCGGGACTCTCTGTTGTGAGCGTCAGCACTTGCTCTGGGTAGCCATGGATTCGAGCAAAAGCGCTTGTATCCGAACCGTATTGCTGCAAATAACTGTCTAAAGGCTTTGATACCACTCCTAACTTAGAAGAACAGACAATATGGCTACCGTGAACAATCAGCATCTCATCAATGTTTCTTTCAAACATCAGGTTTTGCTGTAACGCTTCACAACGTGTCGGGTCTATTAATGCCGTTTTATTTTCAGTTTCTATATGAAACAGTATTTGATCGGCAACTTGTATGTTTCTCTCTAGAATATTATCGAGGTTTTTCTGAATATTCTGCTGGGCGAGAAAACACACCTGCGCCAAGATCAAAGGAACAGGAATAAAGAAGATGCTGATTTTTTTAAGCGTTGCTTTGCTTAGCATTCGTTATCGCTCCGATTCAACGTCGACACCCCTGCTCTATGGTTGGTAGGATTGCTCAATGATTTTCATTCCTAAATGAGTATGAGCGCAACCTAACATTACTGCAAATATAACAACAATTTAGGTAAAACTCTTTATGAGCTAACAAGTCTACACTAAGGAAGGCTCGATAGTTCAATATGAAAATAAAATTAGCAGACAATTAACTCTAACCTACGACTTCAAATACCCTCTGGCTAACCCTGTGTCGCTTTCTCTTAGTTCGGTAGGAAAGCACGCCTTATCATTAATAGCGCGATGATTGGCTTTTTCTCACTGAGTGAGAATATTGGTTTATAAATATTTTCCTTTTCTCGGTAGTTAAGAATTATAGTTGAGACATCCCTTTTATCACGTTACAACGCACTTATGACGACAAACAAAGCCAACGCTAATCAGGTAAACGAAAAAGCCCTTCAATTATTGATGCAAGTTGCTGTTAGCCCATTCCCGGTTTCTGCAAAAACGCTTAGCGAACAAATGAATGTGCCTTTAAGTAGCTTATATCGCCATTTGAAGTTGCTAAAAGAGTGGAACCTGATCGAAGAAAGCGTCCATGACAAGACCTTTGTAGTCGGCCCCGCTGCACTGCTTTTAATGCATAGCTACGAAACTGCGCAACATGGCTTAGACATGGTAGAAAGCATCCTGTCTCGTCTCGTCCAACAGACGGGAGAAATGGCAGCTTACATGGTGCCTTCTGGTTATCGCGCGCTTTGTGTCCGACAGAAAGAAAGTATGCAGGCGCTTCGTTGCAGTTACGTCCAGGGTCAAAGTCAACCATTGCTGCGGGGCGCCTCATCTAAAGTGATGCTGGCTTACATGCCCCAACCTCGGTGCGAAAAAATCCTTCGCCATTTTGGTGAAGATCATCGTATGGATGAATGGGAGCAAGAGCTCAGCACGATTAGGAAAAATGGCTACGCCGTTAGTACCTCCGAGATAGACCCAGGTGTATCTGGTATTAGTGCTCCAGTGATGAAAGGCAGCAAGTTAATTGGCGCTGTATCTGTCATGGCCCCAGCACACCGAGTCGAAAAGGATAAGCAGCGTATCATTTTACATGTGTTGCAGGCAGCGAGGGCGTTGCCGCCAGAAAGGTAATTCACCATGTTAAGCTTTTTCAAACGTTACGCATTTCATAGAGCGCCAAAACCTGTTCACCACCACCCTTTCTCTTTTATGACGGTGTGTGAGCATTTAACCCCCATGACTGCTGCAACGTATGATCTAGCCAATCAAAGCTTGGACAACGCCAGTGACTGGCTTTACCAACAACATGACCAAGGTTCTGCCGTTAATCTTGGTCACTTTGATCACCCACAAATTGATAGTGGTGATTTTCAAGAAGCATTGAGTTTGTCATTGTCGCGTCACTCAATTCCTGTGATTTTGACTAACTGCTCCGAAGTAATGCTCTCCATCCTCCCTGTCGTAGTTCATGAACGAGATGAAATAGGCATCATCAGTATCGGCCAAAGGATGAACCTCAAACAAACACTTGAACCAAGGCTTGGATCAGCATTTCATTTTGCTCTTACTCGATACAATAACGTCCGACTTTTTTTCGCTGGTGTGAGTGAAACAGGACCGTCTGCCACAATGTGGGAATACGCTGAAGATCAAGGATGCGATTGGGTCACAGATCGAGAGTTCGTGTTTAGACATCGCAACCACTTAAAACAGCAAGTATCTAACTACCTTGACCATTGTGATCAAGTTGTATTGAGCGTTGATTTAAGCTCTCTCATTCCTAAAAATGGCCTAGAAGGAACATGTCTTGATCTCCAGATGGCATTGCGCACCATAAGACACAGCTTAGTCAGTGGAAAAGTGCGCGCAATTCAGTTGGTCGGTGATAAAGATAGGCTTGTATACTCAAAACAAACCAAAGCTATTTTAGAAGAACTCTATCAAATGGCTCCTCTGATTGACCATGCAGCGTAGTATTTTGGGGAGCTAGACTATGCTCTAGCTCCATATATCAGACAAATTCATACTTTCTAACAATATTTAGCGCTTATATGCGACTGACATCATTACTTGGTCTTGAACTAACATCACACTTAAGTTGTAATTCAACACATAATAACTTGGTACAACGTACCAAAAAATAATGACACACATATTTTTATAGAGTTCACCCCAAGTAACATAAGGAGAGACTCTTTTATACCTTTGCTTGATGCCATTGAGTTCCACGGAAATAGGATACTTAATGATGCGTTTTATTAGCATTTTTGGTACGGCACTACTCTTCCCTTTTGTCGGCCAAGCAACGACTTTTGATGTCACAAACCTTGATCAGCTCAATCAAATTTGTGTAGGTCAGAGCTTTAAAGAAATAACTCAACCTGATGGGAGCGTCGTATTCCATTGCCCGTCTAAGATCGAATTACCGCAAGGGCATAACGTTATATCGACGCACAACAAAAAGGTAGCACTTACTGCCCATTCAGGCATTGTTCTGAAAGGGAGTAACACTATTGGCTCTGCTTCACATCCAATCTCACTGCGTTCTTATGCTGTTGAATTATCGGCAAATAACAACACAAGTACTGGTATTGATTATCAAAATAACCATACAACAATTTATGGTAACCTCACCTCAGATCACCCTATGACGCTAGAAAATGTCCTTGTTAAAGGGGACATTACACTTAAAGGATCGACGCTTACGGTTAACGGTCAGTACAACACTGTAATAGGTAATATAACGGCCCTAAGTACTTCGACGCTAACAAATACCAATGTATGCGGAAATATCAGTTCAAGTGGCCATCTGTTTGAAATCAACACCAACGCCCCCCTGGATGATCACTATATTGTCGGCAATATTTCCGCACTTCACTCATTAGACATCAAAGATATTAATGTATTTGGCAAAGTCCGTTCTGAAGGCCTTACAGGGTATTTGGAAGGTGCTTTCTATGACTCCGAGTTAGCCATTGAGACTTTCCAACCATTAGTGTTACCGAATAATACTGAGGTTTGTGGCGATATTAAGAGCCACGGAGATAAGCCAAGTAACATTCAACTTTATTGCGGAATAGACCAATCAAGCTGTGATTATTCTGCTTCAGTCTGCCCTATCACATCAGTAGATATTCCGGTATGTGACATGCTTCCTCCCAAAGAGGATGACTTTGAACTCACTATCTCTCCTGAAGATGATTTGGCATTAATGTGTGGCGACGAGCCTCCTACCTTTACTATTAATACCAAAAACAACGGCATTGGTGAGAGCTTACAGGTTCAACTGTCGATTAGTGATTCTAATTTCTTCGACGTGATAATGCTCTCCGGAGGTTCACATGACTCAACTAACCCTTGGCTGTTTACATCCAACGAATCTGGTGAGCTTGTCTTTCAAGTTAAAGTCAAAGCAGACCAAATTGAAAACGTCGATTTTGAGAAGAGTTATACAGTCACAGCTGAACTAGTGACTGAGCGAACACAGTCAAAGCTTGCGCAGTTTAAGTTTAAACCATTCTTGTTTGAAGCTTATTCTCTCGATCCCGGCGTTTCTGTCGGCGAAATTCAAGTGGTTGCGGGAAAAGCAGAAACTGTAAACACACGCATCCTTGCCTGTACAGAAGATGGCAAAGCCGTTGAAGCATCAAATTATTCAGCGAGCCCAACGGTCACCCCTTCAGTCGTTGTGCCATCAAATGGCTCATTAGGTGAACTTGACTACCAGCCAGAGTTTAAAAATGGCTTATCCAACGCACGTTTAACTACTTATGAATCAGGCTCGTTTAATATCCAGTTGAGCGATACTTTTGATTGTACTGGTTTCGCCAAATGTCCTGAGAATGGCTACAGCGAAGTAACTGGCCAGTTCCTCGTTCAATCAAGGCCTTGGACCTTTGCCATTTGCCCGAATGGAAAGAACGCCATTTTACCTGCAGGCACCTCAAATGATGGCGCAGGTTTTGTCGCTGCAAGCGAGTTGTTTTCTCTGTTTGCTAAACCTATCGTTTGGCAGCCCGGTGGCTCTTTAAGTGCCCCAATCAACACGACGTCTTACTGCAGTGATAGCATTCGTGTCACCTCTAACTTCATGGCTTCTGATTCGCCTTCCGCTAGCATTCAGCTATCAAGTGCTCAACATACACCAACTCAGAATGCGGCTAGTCAGACAGTTCTGTTAGAAGGCCTAATGGGATTAAACAAGCTCCATAACCAAAACTCAGGGCTT
Organism: Vibrio sp. WZ-1; assembly: GCF_052037695.1. Classification (NCBI taxonomy): domain Bacteria; kingdom Pseudomonadati; phylum Pseudomonadota; class Gammaproteobacteria; order Vibrionales; family Vibrionaceae; genus Vibrio; species Vibrio sp. WZ-1. Next base: position 73,164 of record NZ_JBQEQR010000062.1, read on the forward strand.
GGTTATGTATTTGACCAGTTATATTGGAATGAGGTAGGCAGCTTGACCATCAAGGTTGATGTCGCTGATAGCAATATTAACCAAGGTTATCGCCACGTAGGTCGATTTTACCCCAAGCACTTCAAAGTTATTGACCAGAACTGGGAGTATCCATCCGGTCAATCCTTTGTGTATATGAACCAGCCACTTACCAGTGTCAGCTATAGCGTCGTTGCGTTGAACGCGAATAAATCTGACGTGACAAACTATGCCTATTTCGCACCGGAAAAACAGCAAAACTTCACCTTGGGAGAGCTAAGTAGCTATACCGATAGGTTCGTTCCACCTAGCCCTACTCAGGTTCAGTGGAGTAACTTATCAAGCAGAAGTATTGGTACGTTTCTTATTAAATCATCTGCTGCAAAATATGACTGCTCGAACAGTGCCTGCTGGGACAAAGACGATATTGGCGGCAGTTACCCCGATGGGCCGTTCAACATCGGAAGTCACGCCTCTATCAGTAAAATTGGCCTAACCTATATGAACCAAGTGGATAACTTTGAGTTCTTTGATGACTCACATATCCTAGCTACCCAACCCGACGTTCGATTTGGTCGTTTAAAATTTAGAGATGTTGGAGGTCCTCAAGGTCAACAGATCAAAGTACCTTTAGACGTAGAATATTGGGAAAATGGTCGCTTCACCACCAACTTCAGTGATAGCCAGACGGGCTTTAATAGCACACATAGTCGCTCAAACACGTTGTGGCCTAGTGGGACAATTTCCACAGCCTCCTTATCAGGAGATGGCAACTTAGTTGTTGGACGGACACTACAAGTTTTCGCCTCACAAACTGTGCCTGCTCGCGAGCAAGTGAAGTTCTATCTTGATCTTGCCGATGGAGCTAACAGTATTCCTTGGCTTCGCTACAACTGGGACAGCTCCACAACTGGAGAGGAAGATCCTCCGGTAATCGTTACTTTTGGTATAAATCGAGGCAATGATCGAGTGATCTATCGTGGCGAGCCAAACTTAATTGGCGGTAACTAGTATTCTTTTGCCAATTGTTATAAAAACGCCCCTCACGTGAGGGGCGTTTTTAATTTTGTTCAATTAGTTAGAAGAACGACGCGCTTTTAAGCGTTTAACCATGGCTAATCGACGCTCTGCAGAACCTTGGTCTGTTGCCGATTGGTTCGGGTTGTTGCGACGGCCTTGGCGGTTCTTGAACGCTGGCTTAGAGTTTAGCTTCTCGATGTAAGACTCACGCTGCTTCGGTTCATAGCCAGCAAGTTCGATACGACGAATGTGCTGTTGAATTAAGCTTTCAACCTGTACAACGGTAAGCTCTTCTTCGCGATTCACGAAAGATACAGCGTGACCTTGCTTGCCGGCACGGCCAGTACGACCAATGCGGTGTACGTAGTCTTCCGCTAAGAATGGCATGTCGTAGTTAACTACGTGTGGCAGATCTTCAATATCTAGGCCACGCGCTGCAACATCTGTCGCCACCATTACACGCGCTTTACCTGTTTTGAACTCTTCCAATGCACGACGACGAGCACTTTGCGCACGGTCGCCATGACAAACTACCGCTTTAATACCATCTAGCTTAAGCTCTTTAACTACATCGTTTGCCGTTTCTTTGTAGTTCACAAACACCAATACTTGTTTCCAGTTCTTACGACCAATCAACTCAGAAAGCAGTTCTGTCTTGCGCTCTTGATCCACTGGGTAAAGTACGTGAGCAACAGTTTGTGCTGTTGTATTGGCACGCTCTACTTCGATACGCTTTGGTTTACGAAGAATGTCTTTCGCCAGTATGTTTAGCTGACTAGACGTAGTCGCTGAAAACATCATGATCTGCGGGTCAGTATCTACATCTAGCATGATCTTACGTACCGCGTGAATGAAACCCATATCTAGAATACGGTCAGCTTCATCAAATACTAAGAACTCAAGGTTTGCTACCGACACGTTACCTTGCTCAATGTGTTCTTCAAGACGACCAGGTGTCGCCACTAAGATATCGACACCAGCCTCTAATGCCGTTATCTGAGAAGACATTTTGCGTCCACCAAAGATCGCCGCTACCGATAAATCTGTGTACTTAGTGTATGCCTTGATATTGTCCGCAATTTGTTCTGCTAATTCGCGAGTTGGTGCCATGATAAGCGCACGCGCAGTTTTGCGAGACGCGCTGCGACCAGAATCCAACAACTGTTGAATCATAGGTAGCGAAAACGCGGCAGTTTTGCCCGTACCCGTCTGTGCAGTGGCAAAAATATCATGGCCTTTACGAGCCATTGGAATCGCCTTCTGTTGAATTGGCGTTAACTTCTCATAACCGCATTCTGCCAGTGCTTTTACCACTTCTGGCGCAAAACCTTGAGATGAAAATGACATTGAGCGTATTCCTTAAACAAATCACTAAGTAGCTTTAAAAATTTTAGCGGTGCACTATACCCGAATTCAGGTGATTTATCTCACTTTTTTACCAAGCCGCTACCACTGACGTATTATTCAGCAATCCCACAGAGTTTTAGAAGAACCGCTTCCAACTGATCCCATGGCATCAGTTGCGAATCAATCACCTCTAAGCGCGATTCAAAACCTTCTAGACTCATCAGATTTACAGACACGACACCATTGGCTACGTTAAATGCGTAACAACCTTGGTCAGTGTTTACTACTGCTTTTACACGCTCTGCGGTTAGCTCAGACAACATAGAAAACAGTTGGTCAAAGTTAAAGGTGTATTCTGCGCCAAACAACCAGCCACAGCTGAAGTAGCCTTGCCCTTTATTCTCTTTACGGATGAAAGCTTCACCCGGCGGCAACTGGAACTGAGGCTCTTGGTGTGCGTGGTCATGATGATGGGCTTCAATGTGAGAAGAAGCACTGCCATGTACACGTTCAATATCTAGTACTTCAATTGGCAAATCACCGTCATGAATCAATTTACTAAACACTTTGGAAGGTGTTTGATCTGTTACCCAATCACTGAATACATCGATATCGTGGCTAGTACACAAATCAACTTTGCTGCCGATAACGACATCAGCGCTATCTAACTGGTCAACAAAATTTTTGTTTGAAAGGTACTTGTGATCACTTAGATTACGAGGGTCCACCAATGCAATCGTCGCTTTTAGATCGACATACGGTAGGTATTGTTCAGACGTCAGCGTCGCAATTACTTGCTTTGGATGCCCTAAGCCAGTTGGCTCGATTAGCAGGCGGTCTGGCTTTTGGCGTAATAACGCAGTAATGCCGACTGACATAGGCACGCCAGCCGTGCAGCACATACAGCCACCAGGAACTTCTTTGATCATTGCACCTTGGTCGGTCATCATCGCACCATCGATACCGATCTCACCAAACTCATTGACTAATACCGCCCAGTTTTCATTTGCTGGTTTGTTTTTCAGTAAGTTCAGGATAGTCGTGGTTTTACCGACGCCAAGAAATCCCGTCAGTATGTTGGTAGGTACTCGATTTGACATGCTTTTCTCCGACAAGCTTGTGCTTTAAATGCTTTGCCAAAGTATACGGAGAATGTGACTTGCTTCAACGCTTTTTATCGCGGGTATCTAAGCCTTTATGCAATGCTTTCGCCTTTGTTTGGTGCGAGCGTTCATAGTAGCCAAACGCATCTGCGTCTCCCACCCCAGAAAGGTGCATGCTGGTATGTATGACACAGGTAAAAAACGCAACAATTGCGACAAGGATAGGAAGCAGTCCAAGGGTGTTTTCGAATTTTAGGGCAGCAATAGCCAAAGCGAAAACAACCGCAGAGGAAAGCGCAATGATCTTACTTTTATTGCTTTTCATGATAGTTCGCCTTTTTTATTGAACGAGACATCAAACAAAAAGAGAGTTCCAACTCCTTTATTTGACTACTCAATGCTACTCCTTTCATAAAGAACAAAATTTGAGCGAGTTAACAGATACAAAACACCGAGCTTCAGCCAGTAACCGCAAAGCTCGCTGTATCTAAAATTGTTCAATTTTCGATGAACATCAACAGATCTGTCCTGCTGTAACCACAATATCAGTTTCGTTATCAATTGCTGCTTGAGCCAACAACTTGAGCCCTTCGACAATAACATCTAATGACATAGTAGGCTGATTTCCGGACACATCCTGCTCTGGTAAAAGTGGAATATGAACAAACCCATGACGAATGGATTTGTCATGTAAGTAATGTTGAACCCCATAAAAGAGGTGATTACAGACAAATGTCCCTGCCGTATTCGAAACTTGGCAAGGGATATTGGCTTGTTGAAGAGCACTCGTCATCGCTTTAATCGGCAGCGTCGTAAAGTACGCATCCGGACCATCAGCAACCACTGGTTGATCGATCGGCTGATAACCACCGTTATCTGCAATGCGAAAATCATCAACATTTATTGCCACCCGTTCAGGTGTAATAGCAGCACGTCCCGCAGCCTGTCCGACAGTAATCACAATATCTGGTTGGTATTGCTCAATGGCACTAATCACAGTATCCACAGACTCATAGCGCGTAACGGGCACTTGGCAAACTACCACTTGTCCACCGTTAAGTTTCTGCCCTTCCAACCGCTTTACCGCTTCTAAAGCGGGGTTAATAAATTCACCACCAAATGGCTCAAAACCTGTAATTAGCACTTTCTTCATTGGGCTGTTCCCTTTAATGGTAAAACTCAGAGTTTGGTACTCGAATTTACAACAACTTAGCATCACAAAGCCAAGTTTTATTACATCGTAGACAGACCACCCCAAGATCACGACGCTCAGTTGCCGAAAAATATGAAATACGCCCCTCTTTGCCCCACAGCCACGGCCATTCCAATCAAATCGTTGCTTGGTTTCTAACGGCAACTTAGGTAGAGTACGCGCCAATAGAGTATCTACAATTCGAAGAGATTGAAGACAATGAATATTGATAATCATGTTATCGAAACATTGGAAGAGCTAGAAGCTTTCCTACACCTAGTTGAAAGTGGTGCGCTAGGCCTTGAAGGCGTCGCAGGCGTTGCACTAGCGACAAACAACACAGATGGCCGCCCATTTGTTGCAGTACTAGATGACAAGCATCAACTGGTTCTTGGCCGTTGGGTTTCTCAACACGTTTACGAACATGGCAAAGACATCGTTCGTCACGGGCCTCAACGTCGACACTAATCCAGAGCTTCAATTGATAGAAAACTCGCTTACATGGCGAGTTTTTTTGTGCCTTTTGTCAGAGCATTTCGCCTATTCCTACAAGCGCAGTTTGCTTTCTAAGCTATTGTTCAAAAATAAAAAATAAGCTTGTCTGCATGGTAGACAGACGTGACATTTCGCTGACAAAGCAAGATGGGAAATTTCTAGAATCTATATCGGAAGCGATTCAAACATTCGTTTCCAGACACCATCAAAGAGCAGAGTTCCTAGCTGTTCTTTTTGCCCCGCAGAGTCCGCTTGACAGCCTTGGGCTAAGCGGGGCTTTTTTAGGTCTTAGATAGACAAATCTAGATACAAAAAATCGCTGACTAAGCAGCGATTTTTAGAGCGTCCAGTTACTATATTTAGATAGATGAACGACACAGTCTAGCCCTTGAATGTTCAGAATAGGCTGTCATCATCACCAAAGTCGAGATCGTCGCCACTAAAAAAGCCACTTCCCCCACCAAAGCTATCAGCATCATTATTCGTAAATGCATCATCATTAAACGCGTTGCTATCATCAAAGCCTGATGATTGAAAATCCGAATTGTCATCAAAATCTGAGTTTTGGCTCCAACCTCCGCCTGTATACTCCTGCGTATAATCATTGGTGCCATCCAGAAAACCGCTACCGTTATCGGCAGTATCTTCAGGTTGATTATTGGCATCCTGCGAGGTATTTAGCTGTGAATCAGCACCTTCTTCAGGCTGTTCAATGATGGTGTTATTGGTGACATCTTCAACTATTGGCGAATTATGCTCTCCACCAAAAAAAAGATGGCTTAATGCACTTCCTGCTACCATACCGGCCGTAACACCCGCTGCTGTTTGCATAAAGCCGCTAAAGGCGCTGGGACGGTATGCTGGCTGAGGTGGAGGCGGAGGTGTGCTATCCCGACCAAACATGCGGTTTAAGCTGCTTCTATTTGATTCTTGTTTATAAAATTCCGCATTGCGTTGCAAATACTCGTTACGCTCTTTTAGCTCTTTGAGTGCGACTTCCTGAGCCAGAGCGACTTGCGTAAGGCGGTAAACAATGTCGGATTGGGATGCGATCTGTTCTTGAATTAACTGAGCGGCGGCGGCATCTTTTGCGTTGTTTTGATTAACACGCATTTTATCTGCCAATTTCTGAATAAGTTCTTGTTCTTGTGGGGTCATAAATATCCTCGCTTAACGACGAGAAATTAAATTACAGATCCGCACAATACGCCCATTACCCGATGTAGATAACAAGGCAAACTTATATTGCAAATTTCCACCATCGAATTTCACTCTGCCAGCGAATGAACTGGCTTTCTTCGCCTCTCTAATAGATCAGGAGGGCGATGGTTACTGTCTCTAACATTGGGGACATCAGCTCGTAGTTAAACAATTTAACAACCGAATACAGACCCTAAATATTTGAGGGGAAAACAGAGTTGTAACAACCGTCCTATATCCCATAGGGGAAACCTTTATTGCCTAAACTCACTGTCAGCCAAAATGGAGCTAACTACCTGACTTAAAAAACCTAGCCCCATTCACTTGCTACTGAGGCTGGTGACCCGTCTTCTTAGCAAACTTTTGCATCGCCTCAGCAAACGTTGTTGTCCTGCCTTTGGCTTGAACCTGAATCACTTTGTACCCCATTTTTTCAAGCGCTTGGCGTTCTGCCAATACAGCTTTGTCATCTTGCTGACTACCCTGGGCAGGCTGATGTAGGTAACACCCCTCTAATTGACCATCTTCAACCAGTTGGTGATGTTTCAGTGCATTGATATCAAAATTCATCGTAGATCTTTTAATTAAAAATGGGGAGTTTCTGTGACAGGTTACATGCGCTTTAAAGGCTTAACAACTGTATCTAAGCCTTCAATTTTTAGTGCGAGACAGAGTTTCAACAAATCGCCTAGCTCCCCTTCTGGAAAACCTTTTTTATCGAACCAGAGTAAGTATTCTTCTGGGAGATCAATAAGTACACGTCCTGCGTATTTGCCAAACGGCATTTGCATTCGAGCGAGTTTGATAAGGTTTTCTTTTTCTAACATAAACTACGGTGTCTGTTGGGATAAATCTTGGCTAAGAGTAACACCCAAGCGGTCGACCCACCAGTTAATCGCATCCTTAGCATCATCTAAAGAATCAATCATGGTTGAAAAGTCTTTATTGCCTGCTTGGCGGTCAATCGCAGCAAACAACGGCATATCACTCTCTGAATCGCTCACGAGTAACTCCACTGTCGCGGAACCTACATTGGTGTGCTCACCTGTCGCGATTTTTGAAATGGTAGAAATCCCTAAACCAACTGGAAGAATGCTAGAGGTAACAGCAAGAACAGGGTTTGGCGTTTCCACATTGCTGATCGCAATACTCAGGCGAAGAGTTTTCTCTCCCGGTTGATCAACGATTTTTTTAACCGGCGATATGCGCTCTTTTAACTTATCTACCATGTAGGTTGTCAACTCATTGATGTCTTCGTCATCTAGCTCTGATTCTTGAACCACCACCATGACTCGGTCGATAACCACACTATCGTATTTATCCATTTTTTCTTTTAGACGAGCCGCATCACGCAAGCCTACTCTTGCCCATACTAAATCCACACCGCCCTCAGGTCCTGGGCGAAAGTCTTCATAGCTTGTAAATTTAGTTGCATTAACGACAGGGCCACCAGCACATCCACTCAAGATGAAACCTAAAGATACAACTACCGTTGCCTTAAACAAGCGCTCAACCAATAACTTAAACATACCAACTCCTCAAACTTTGAATATACAGTTTATCATTCCATATAAATTTGGCTAGTATTTATTCACTTAATGGATGTTTTGTTGAATCACGGATTGAGCTTCCCGCAGCACAATTTCATGTTAAAGTACGCCGCTTACTGGAAAGCATAACGAGAAAAATAATGAAGTCACCCTGCCGCGCAGCCTGTAAAAACAACGGAGGAATCTGTTCTGGCTGTCACCGAACCATGGAAGAAATCGTGCAGTGGAAAGATAAGTCCGATGCACAAAGAGACGCCATCATCGAGCAATTGGTTGGAAATGATTCAACCCATTCATGCCCTGAGTGTGGCACGAACGCGCACTGCGATATTGCTACGGGGAAAGAGACATGCTGGTGCTTTGATATTGAGACTAGAGACCTACCCAAGCCAGAAGCAGGACAGCTTTGTTTGTGTCGTAAATGTTTGGAGAAAAAGCCAGTCGCCTAACCTATCGAACTAGGACATAACGGACTGGCTATCATTGAAATGAAGGTAAGTTCTGCGAACTATTTCTGCACTAATGCTTGAGATTCAAACTTCACGCCATCCCAGCCTGTCACGATAAAGTTACGAATGTTTTGATGGTCGTTGTTCTCTGGATGTTCCAATACATCTTGACGGTAAAAGCGACCAAAACACGCCAACGTTGCCTCTTTGCTTAGGTTATTCAGTTGACCAAAAGCGAAGATCTTGCACGAACCGTTATTCTCACCGGCATTGTTCTGTGCTTCACCATTCACAAAAGCCGCTGGCGTAAACTCGTAGTTCGCCTCAATCACTGCCATTGTCGTTTCAAATTCTACTGTCTCAGGTGATGCAGCTAGCGCATCCAAAAATTGTTTTAGTTCCATTATTCCTACTTCCTAGTGCCTTTACTTTCCAAATGACCTTGGATAAAAGCTGACACATTTGTTTCATCAAAAGCCAATACAAGGGTCATAAATCATACATATATTCAGAGCCTTATTTAAATCAATGCACTATTCCTCACTGTTGCAGTGAATGAATAGATATCTAATTTAGATGCATTGAGCGACATTGTATCCGCTAAATAAGGAAATATCATGACCACCCCATTAAAGGCAATAGGCGTATTAGCATTATCTTCACTTGCCGTCGCATGTTCATCTCAACCTGACGATTCTCTCTCTTCGTTTGCAGCCCAATGTAAAGCGTCGGTAGCACCTGTTACTGGGGAGATATTTAAAAGAAAAGCGCCCGAGCTTAATTCCGGGCGCTTTTTGTTGAGTTTAATTCGACGAAATCTTGAATCTCTATTCTTCAATAGCTAATGCATCACACTTCGAAGCGCAGATAAAGTCGTTCTTATGCAGACCTTTAATAGAATGGCTCCACCAAGTGATGGTCACTTTGCCCCACTCTAGCAAAATAGATGGGTGATGGAATTCATCTTCTGCAAGCTCAGCAATCTTGTTGCTAAACGCCCACGCTTGTTTGAAGTTCTTAAACTTATAGGCCTTTTCAAGTTGAGGAATCTCATCTCTCTCAATGATCTGCCAATCAGACAATTGCAGCAGCAAAGACTGTTGTTCCTCTTTACTAAGTGCAATGGCATCGATACTACAAGCTTCGCATTTTTGTTCATTCAACATGAGCAGGTTCCTTTGGTTCAAAAAGTGGTGGAAGCAATCCGGCTTCAATCGCTAGATCGGTTTGTTTCAATAAATTCAGTTGGCTGATTTGGAAAAGCTGGGACAAATCTTCAATCACGTAATATTTCGGTTGCATGATATCGATACGATAAGGCGTTCTTAACACAGTTTGCAGATCGAATTCGTCTCGAATCGCGATGTCACTTTCCAATGAATAGATGGTTTCTCCCGGAGATGAAAGGATACCGCCACCATAGATCTTAGTTTGATTGCTTTCTCTGACCAAACCGAACTCGACTGTAAACCAATACAGACGTGCAAGATACGCTCGCTGCTTCGGTGTCGCGGCTTGTCCAAGCTGTCCGTAGTGCTCGGTAAAGGCGGCAAAATCAGGGTTGGTGAGCATGGCGCAATGACCAAAAATCTCATGGAAGAAGTCCGGTTCTTGCAGGTAATCAAACTCGTCGCGGGTTCTCAAAAATGTCGCTACTGGGAAGCGTTTGTTGCTCAGCAAATTGAAAAAACGATCAAAGTCGATCAACGCAGGTACTGGCTCCACTTGCCATCCAGTTGTTTCCATCAAAACACGATTGATTTCGGGCAGTTGCGGCACGCGGTCCTGAGGTAAATCAAGTAGCTTGAGTCCATGCAGATAAGCGCTGCATGCACGATCTTGAATCACGCTCATTTGTCTTGTCACTAAGTCGCACCAAATGGCATCCTCTTCGCGGCTCCATTCTACCCTTCCATCCTGATTGACGGGTTTTGAATGATACTGAGTCATTGCACATCTCCGTTAACAATTTCTTTACATTAAGCCTATCCACACTCTTTTCTCCTTCCAATCCCCTAGACACTTTCCAATCAAAATCCAGGTGTAACATTTTCTTTACATCAAAACATAACACATTGATATACATGGAAAGCCATATTCTTTGGTGAGTTTGACTTTATTTAAGGTTCACTTCAGACTGAAAACGTTAAAATTTTGTTATAGAGGGAACTATGCGCGAGAGCAACAAAGTCTGGCAGCCGACGGAAGATCGAATCGAGCAAGCCAATATCACGCAGTTTATCGAACACATTAATCGGCAGGGTTTCGATCTCAAAAACTACTCAGATTTGCACCGATGGTCTTTGGAGCATAGCGAGTATTTCTGGAAAGAGGTTTGGCAGTTTTGCGACTTGATTGGAATACAAGGAGAAACAATCAAAACGCAAGGTGAGAGCCGCTGGCAATCGCCAATGTCAAACCGCGATACGGTGTGGTTCCCTCAAGCGCAAGTTAACTATGCAGAGAACCTGCTCAGTTTGGCAGAGCAACAAGCCGATGAGCTAGCGATTTGGTTTGAAAACGAACGCGGTGATAAACAGACCTACACATGGAAACAACTATGTGATGAAGTCTCTTGCGTCCAGCAATGGTTAGTAGAGTGTGGCATCAAACAAGGAGATGTGGTCGCAGGCTATTTACCGCACATGCCACACACCGTTATCGCCATGCTAGCTACCACAAGCTTAGGCGCGACTTGGACGTCTACCTCCCCCGATTTTGGGGTAGAAAGCGTTATTGAGCGCTTCGGGCAAGTGAAGCCAAAAGTCCTGTTTACCTGCGATGGCTATACCTTCAATGGCAAAACCTTTGACATGTCGAAGAAGAACCATCATATCGCGGATCATCTTGATGGGTTGAAACAAGTGTGTCAGATCGGTTACCTCAAACCTCATGTGTTTGAGTGCGATGTTTGTACTCACGATTGGCAAAACATCATTAATCAATACTCCCCTGTTCCGCTGCATTACACTCGCGTGGAATTCAATAGTCCTCTGTTTGTGCTTTATTCTTCAGGCACGACAGGCAAGCCTAAGTGCATTGTCCATTCGGTTGGAGGCACGATTATCAATCACCTCAAAGAGCACCAACTCCATTCAGATATTCAGCCTAAAGATCGTGTTTTTTATTACACAACTTGTGGTTGGATGATGTGGAACTGGCACGTGTCTGCTCTTGCCAGTGGCGCGTGTTTGGTGATTTTCGATGGTAGCCCGGTTTACCCAGCACCTCACGTATTATGGGATTTAGCACAGCGTGCAGAAGTGAGTCTCTTTGGTACTGCCGCCAAGTATCTAGAGTCGATAGAGAAAGCGGGATTATCACCAATCAATGATTACTCTCTCCCAGCTCTAAAAACACTGTGTTCTACCGGTTCCGTGCTCTACCCAGAGCAGTTTGATTACGTGTATCAACACATCAAGCAAGACCTTCATCTAGCTTCTATTTCCGGCGGAACAGACATCTGTGGCTGCTTTGTATTAGGCAACCCTATCTCGCCTGTTTATCGTGGTGAATGCCAGTACGCTGGCTTGGGTATTGATGTTCAAGTGTTCGACTCACAGGGTCAAAGCGTGAATGAACAGCGCGGAGAGCTAGTCTGTAAGAACTCCATGCCTAACTTCCCTGTCGGCTTTTGGAATGATACGGGTGAACGATACCACAACGCCTATTGGGACAAGTTCGATAATATCTGGCACCACGGTGATGATGTGGAACGAAGCGCCAAAGGTGGGCTCATTTTCTATGGTCGCAGCGATGCATTGTTGAACCCTGGCGGTGTGCGCATCGGTACTGCGGAAATTTATCAGCAAGTGAATGCTATTGAAGGTATCGTCGATTCTATCGCCGTCGGTAAAGAGGTCGATCGAAACGAACAAATTTGGCTATTTGTGCAGACCGCTTCTGGTGTCACTTTAGATGACGGATTAGTAGCAGAGATTAAGTCGCGACTCAAAACATCCTGCTCGCCAAGACATGTTCCAAGCCGAGTATTCTCCATCAGTGACATTCCTAAAACACGTTCAGGTAAACTGGTGGAACTGGCCGTCAAACAAGTCATTAATGGTAAGGAAGTCGAAAACTTAGGTGCGATTTCGAACCCAGAAGTCCTGGAAGAAATTAGAAAACTCACGTTTGTCTAGCGAATTAAAGGCAACAAAAAAGCGAGCTACCTAGCTCGCTTTTCTTATGTTCTTTATCGGGAATTAACGGCGACCTATGCCCATTAACACTGACAATGTATGGCCGTCTGATGTAATTTCGAAGACCTTCTTCGTTTCTACCTCAGTAAAGCCTGCTTTGATAAGAGCGATCTCTGACTTCGCTAGCGTGAAACCTTCTTTTGCTGAATCCGCGATCCAGTCAAAATGCACGAAGTGACCACCAGCGTTTAGCAGCGAGTGAGCAATCTCAAGAGACGTTTCGTAGTCTTCGATAAAAGCCAGCACTGAAGAAGCAACGACTAGGTCAAACTGACCACGGAATGCTGGGTGCTGAGCGACCAAACCACGAGTCAATGCATCAACAATTGGCTCTACATTATCTAGCTCTTTCTTATCAAGCTCTTCAATCATGGCTTCCGATGCATCTAGCGCCACGATCTCTTTTGCGGATGGTGACAACAGTTGGCTTAACTGTCCTGTCCCACATCCAAAATCCAATACTTTAATGCCATCAAGCTGAGTAAGCTGTTGTAACTGTGCAAACACCGACTGAGCAAATTGTTCTGTTGCTGGGTTAGATTCCCAATTCTTTGCTAAGCCGTCCCAATCTTGTGCCATCGTGGCCTCCATGTTCACTTCTTGTAACCCCCATAGATTACCGCAAAAACGCCAAAACACCATAGACTTATCTGGCGAATCCGTGTTTTTTTCGATAATCTTTCTAAGCGTTAGTTCGCGCATTCATCTACGTTATCGATTCTTATCATTTTAGTTTAGGTCTTTTTTAATCATGAACTTAACTCAAGTCGAAGCTTTTTGTACCATCGCCGAATATGGCTCCGTATCGGAGGCCGCGCGTCAACTCGACTGCAACCGTACTAAGCTCAGTATGGCGATAAAAGCCTTAGAGAAAGACCTAAACGTTGAACTGTTCAACCGTACTGGCAACCAACTCAACCTATCTGAAGCCGGTAAAGCTATCTATAAAGATTGTGAGAGCTTGCTCGTTACCGCACAACGCATCAAGAAAACTTGTGCCCAAGTCTCAGATGGTTTCAACGCTGAAGTTTGGGTTGCCCGAGATGACTCTCTACCTGATGACTTGTGGCAAGAGCTATCTCATACGCTTAATAACCGCTTCCCTTCAACGACATTCAACTTGATCCTAGCGTCCAGTGGTGACTTGGCCAACTTGGTTAGCACCCAACAAGTCGACTTTGCTTTTGGCGTTGACTACGAACGCGTTGATGACCCACATATCGTTTATAACCCACTCGGTAAAATTCGCATGATGTCGGTGTGTAACTTCGATCATCGCTTAAGCAAAATGCGTCGCGTAACAGATGAAGACCTTCGTAACCAAATGCAAGCTCTGATGGTATATTTGAACGAGAAAGACAACCCTGAGCTGCAACCCTTTTCTACGCGATATATCGGTTTTTCTAGTTTTGACTATATGCTCAACACCATTTTAGAAGAAGATGCATGGGGTGTTTTGCCAGAGCCATTGATCCGACATTACTTACGACATCAGAAGCTTGCAGTAATCAAACATACGTATGGTTTGAAGCAAGAAGATTACTGTATGTTTGTACCAAATGGCCAAACAGAACACCCCGCAATGAGTTGGCTGGCTGATAAATTAAGCGAGTATTTATTCGACTTCTAAACGTTTCGCAGTGAGCGTCAATATTATTGACAGCATAAAGACAAGCTAAGTCGTTAAAAAATAAGAAATAAACATCAGTAGCACACGTTATTGTTTAAATGTCACACAGTTTTCATTTGCTTAAATTCTCTCAGAAGAGAAGAATATAAGGGTGTAAAAATTATAGGCATCTTTTATGTGTGACAGGACAAGCAAAAACGAAAACCGTATCTTAATCTTCTCAGCCCTTTTAGCTTCAGGGTTTGCGGTAGGAGGAATGGTACTTGGGTTGCTTGTTGGGTCGATCGTCATTGTATTTGACGGTGTCTATTCGCTAGTCAGCCTGCTGTTAACTTTATTGTCACTGGCAGCATCGTACTACATCAGCAAGCCATCAAAATCTATTTTTCCTTTCGGTAAAGCTGTACTAGAACCCGTCGTTATTGCGATTAAAGCAGCGGTAATTTTGGTTGTTGTTGCCTTTTCACTATTCTCAGCAGTAACTGCACTGATGTCTGGCGGTCGCGAGGTTGATGCTTCCATTGCCACTATCTTTGGTGTAGTCAACGTAATTGGTTGTGGCTACGCTTGGTGGTTTATGGCGAAGAAAAGCCGTCGTTTCTCTTCTGGATTGATCGATGCGGAGAAAAAGCAATGGCAAATGGATACGCTTCTAAGTGTTGCTGTCACTGTTGGCTTCATCGCAGCATGGTTAGTGTCTCTAACACCATACGCACATTACGCGGTCTATGCAGACCCAATGATGATGGTATTGATGGGCTTCTACTTCCTTAAAGTACCATTTGATATGCTGGTTGGCGCATTACGTGAGCTGCTAATGATGACACCAAGTAAAGAGCTTTGTCAGAGCGTGGGTAAAGACGTTCTTGAGATTGAAAAAGTCACTGAACACCAATTGAAGCTGGCAGGTGTAACAAAAGTAGGCCAAGAGTTACGGGTGAATGTAGACGTTCACATTGATGACGATACTCTAGAGCTGGATACGCTAGAGCACACTCGTAAGCAGCTTACTAAGCGACTATCGAAGCACAGATTCAAGCTTCAATTGCAGTTAAATGTTGCTTGCTAAAACGCCACAGAAAAACATTCGAACTCAAAATAAAAGCTCCCACTTTCGGGAGCTTTTTGTTTGTTCGGTTGGTGCACTCGCAACCCCCTCCAACTCCCCCTTTTATTGGCTTGAGTTGCACCGCATTTGAACACAGCGTTCAAGGGGGAGAGCTATTCTTTGCTAACTTCAACTAGCCGCTTTTCGGCTGACCCTACGAATGCTCATAGTTCGCAATAAACTAACCTCGGATGCAGAATCAGTCCCTCCCCTTTGGATCTGAGTCTTGAAAGCTTGGATGCCAAATACAAGGGGAGGTTAGGAGGGGTTGGAGCCTTGAACTGTGGCTTGTGCACTTGCAACCCCCTCCAACTCCCCCTTTTCTTAACTAGCGTTGCTTCGCATTTGAATACGGCGTTCAAGGGGGAGAGCTATTCTTTGCTAACTTCAGCTCACCGTTCTTCTACTGATCCGGCGAATGCTAACAATGAGCACTGAATTATTCTCAAATGCAGGACCAGTCCCTCCCCTTTAACTCGGAGTGTTGAGAGCTTGGATGCCTAATACAAGGGGAGGTTAGGAGGGGTTGGTACATTGAACTGTGATTTTTAGACTCTCAGCCCCTCAATCTCACCTAAACCATTGTGGCGTTACAAACAAAAGTTACTTCAACCCCAAATACCAAGCGTTGCGAATCTGACATAAACGCTTTGCTAGCACTTTATTCGATAACCCAATTTGCTGCACCTACACCATCTTCACTAAAATATAAGTTAATTGGGTATGTCTTCTCACAGCCGTTGACCACCCAGATCTCACGCCAATATCTTGAGCCGATCTCTCCTTGAGGTAGCGCCTTAACGTATGGCAGGAAATTTTCTGGACTTTCACACCCCCTAGTCGCTACCTCTGCGACAACACCAACCATAGCATCCTGGATCAATTTTTGATTCGACAAGCTTCCTTCTTGTATTGCTCCTTCAGGTAGGGCTGAATCAGCGACTACAGGATGGGCAAAAAGCATAAATAGGCCTGCGATAGTTTTGAGTTTCATAGATATTTCCTTTTAAGTACGCGTTTATCCTGCTGCTTCGCGCTTTTCTTTGGTGACTAGCCAGCACATCAGCGAGCCAACCGTCACCATCACGACGCCTTGCCAGAAACTGTGGCTCAGAGTGACCCCAAGAATAAGAGAGGAAAACAAAGCTGAAAAAATCGGCGTAAAGTAAGACAGCGTTGCGAGAAACACCATATTGCCGCCAACAATCGCGATATTCCACAATCCGTAGCCACCAGCCATTAAAGCCGCAGACGCCACTAAGTACCCCATCGCTTCCCAACTGAATGCCATTGGCGGCTCATCAGTAAAGGCGTATTTGACCCACAAAGACACCGCGGTCGCGATAAAGAACAGCGTAATCGCATTATGCTTTGATTGTTGTCGTTGCGTTAGGTTGCAATACACAGCCCAAATTACAGCGCCAGTAAACGCCATAAAATACACCAGTGGATTGCTACTAACATTGACGACTAACTGTGTCGGAGATAAGCCGTTATCACCACTCACTGTCCATGCAACGCCAATAAAGGCCAACGAGACTGCTGGATACAACAACCAATTTGGCTTTTTATTACTGCCCAACACAGCGAATAAAACGGTGAGTACGGGCCAGAGATAATTAACAATAGAGACCTCTATTGCTTGAGCTCGAGAGTTTGAGTACCCCAATGCCAGTGCGAGGAAAATCTCATAACATACGAACATTGCTCCTCCGAGCACTAAGTATTTGTGAGAGAAATACGACAGCTTGGGAATACCAACAACAACCAACAAGAAAATTGAACTCAGAGAGTACAGCATCGCTGCGCCTCCTACTGGTCCTAGACTTTCTGTCACCAACCTAGCAATACCAAGCAAACAGCTCCAACAAAGAATAGCGATACAGCCATAGAGGGTGAAACGAAATTGATAGGATTGCATATTATCTGTGTGACCTACTGCTCATGAATACCGACGAAAACTGCAGCTTAACTCAAAAATGATCCGCTTCAACGTACTCTTTTTCCAAAATCGGTATAAGAACTACTCTATTAAGCGATTGGAGTCGATATGAAACATTTTCTTCCTTCCAGTGTCATGCTGACACCGTTTGTTGTGCGCTACTATGAAGAAGAAGACGAAAGTGAAAACGTTGAAACACGTTCGGAAACTCATAGTTTAGATAGTGAAGAACAATCTAAGGAACGTTCAGAGTAAGGGAATCCAATCATGAAGAAAATCGCAGTTATTTTAAGTGGTTCTGGCGTTTATGACGGAGCAGAAATCCACGAAGCGGTACTAGCACTCTATGCTATCGAAAAAGCAGGCGCTACATGGCACTGCTTTGCACCTAACATTGACCAACTTCACGTCATTAATCACCTGACAGGCGATGAAATGGAAGGCACGCGTAATGTTTTAGTCGAATCAGCGCGTATTGCACGCGGCAACATTGATGATGTCGCCAAACTGAATGTCGACGAGTACGACGCCCTACTTCTCCCAGGTGGGTTTGGAGTAGCGAAAAACTTAACTGATTTTGCCATCTCCGGTGCCGAGTGCTCAATCAACACACATGTAGCGCAAGCATGCCGAGCGTTTGCTCAAGCAGGCAAGCCTGCTGGTTATTTGTGTATTGCCCCAGCCATTATCCCACTGGTTTATGATCAAGGCGTGCAAGGCACAGTTGGGAATGATGAAGCGACGGCTGCTGCCTTTAATCGCATGGGTGGTGAACACGTTGATTGCCAAGTTGATAGCGTCCACTTCGATGAAAAACACAAAGTTCTTTCTACGCCAGCTTATATGTTAGCGGAGAATATAACCCAAGCAGCTTCAGGTATTGAGAAATTAGTAGATAAGTTAGTAAAAATCGCCTAAGAAGAAAACGTTTGCTTAAAACATACCATACGAATCCCCATTGATAGATATAACATCAAAGGGGATTTTTTATACTTTAGTCTAATTGAGAGGTAAACCGTACGAAACTTGTTATTTTTGCCAATCGTTTGCGTGATAAATGGAATATTTCAGCTACGTTAAGTAGGTGTTGCACCAACTCACTGTGCAACAAGACTGTCATCACACTTTCTGCCCTTAAGGTACCTCTAAGGGGTTATTCTTGTTCTAGATCAATCTAAAACACGAACTGGGTATGCAAGAGTAAATGACAGATTAAGAAAGATTATTAAAAATAACGACGGAGCAATCCAATATGACAAGTGCATTTTTTATCCCTACCGTAAACCTAATGGGCGCAGGTTGCCTTAAAGACGCAACAGACAGCATCCAATCTCAAGGCTTTAAAAAAGGTTTGATCGTTACGGATAAAATCCTTAACCAAATCGGCGTAGTAAAACAGGTACAAGATCTTCTTACTGAGCGTGACGTTGAAACTGTTGTGTTTGACGGCACTCAGCCAAACCCTACAATTGGCAACGTAAACGCAGGCTTAACTCTTCTTTCTGATAACGAGTGTGACTTCGTTATCTCTCTAGGTGGCGGTTCACCACACGACTGTGCAAAAGGTATCGCGCTAGTTGCTTCAAACGGCGGCAAAATCGCTGATTATGAAGGCGTAGATCAGTCAGCAAAACCAATGATGCCACTAATTGCTATCAACACGACTGCGGGTACAGCATCTGAAATGACTCGTTTCTGCATCATCACTGACGAAGAACGTCACATCAAGATGGCAATCGTTGATAAGCACACTACTCCACTTATCTCTGTAAACGATCCTGAGCTAATGCTTGCTAAACCTGCATCGCTAACAGCAGCAACAGGTATGGATGCACTAACTCACGCCGTAGAAGCTTACGTATCTATCGCAGCGACGCCAATCACTGACGCAGTTGCAATCAAAGCGATTGAATTGATTCAAGCGCACCTACGCACAGCAGTGAAAAACGGTGAAGATCTAGAAGCTCGTGAGCAAATGGCATACGCACAGTTCATGGCTGGTATGGCGTTCAACAACGCATCTCTAGGTTACGTACACGCAATGGCACACCAATTAGGTGGTTTCTACGACCTACCACACGGTGTTTGTAACGCGATTCTTCTACCTCACGTACAGCGTTACAACGCGCAAGTATGTCCAGAGCGCCTGCGTGACGTAGCAAAAGCAATGGGTGTGGATGTGGAAGGTATGTCTGCTGAGCAAGGCGCAGCTGCGGCTATCGACGCTATCGTTACACTAGCGAAAGATGTTGGCATCCCATCAGGCATTAAAGAACTTGGTGCGAAGCTAGAAGACATCCCAACACTAGCAGACAACGCACTGAAAGACGCTTGTGGTTTCACTAACCCTAAACAAGCAACTCACGAAGAAATCTCGAAGATCTTCGAAGAAGCAATGTAATCGCGCTAAGTAATTAATTCTCTATTGCCTTAATTCAATCCCCGATCTCATATCGGGGATTTTTTATGTCCGCGTAACCTGCCAAACATGGTCTTTTAGTGTTAGCTTTTAAGCATTAATACGATTCATATTGGAAGGAACCATGAGAACGATTGCCGCCACCCTACTTGCTTGTCTACCTCTTTATGCCAATGCCATTGAATATCGTGCTAACGAAGTGGCCAATGGATTCCAGATCCCTTGGGGAATCGAGTTCCTAGATGACCAACGCGTAATCGTGAACGAAAAGAACGGCACTGTTTCATTGCTGGATATCACATCAGGCAAACCTCAAACCTTGTTTAAGGTGCTCGGCGTAAATAGCAGTGGGCAAGCAGGCTTATTGGATGTCGCGCTCGCACCTAATACCGATAAGCAAAATCCACAACTCTTCTTTACCTACAGCAAGCAAACAAGTGAAGGCAACACAGTTGCATTAGCGACGGCGCAGTTGAAAAGTAATCAACTTGTGGGTTGGAAAGACATATTTGTTGCTGACGCAATCACCGATACGGGGCGTCACTACGGCAGTCGTATTGCATTTGTCGATGACAAAGTCTATTTCTCGATTGGAGACCGCGGTGAGCGCGACAATGGGCAAAACACCCAGAACCATGCCGGTAGTATTCTTCGCCTCAACCTTGATGGTTCGGTTCCGCAAGACAACCCATTCAAACCTTCTGAGGGTCGTCCCGAGATTTGGAGTTACGGGCACCGCAACCCGCAAGGCATGTTTTATGACGAAGCAACAAAACAGCTTTGGTCAATTGAACATGGGCCACGCGGCGGTGATGAAATTAACCTGATAAAGAAAGGCGCAAACTACGGCTGGGCAAAAGCCTCACACGGGAAAGAGTATTGGGGACCGTTGGACGTTGGTGAAGCAAAATCGCTACCAGGAATGGAAGATCCGAAACTGGTTTACATCCCTTCCATCGCACCAAGTAATATGATTTTGTACCGCGGAGATAAGTACCCAGAGTTGGATGGCAAAATCCTAGCGGGCGCATTAAAACTGGCGCACATCAACGTGGTTTCGATTAAGAATGGTAAGCTAGTTGAATCACAAAGATTGATGGAGAATCTTGGAGAACGCGTGAGAGATATAACCACCAGTCCCGATGGCTATATCTACTTTTCTACCGATAGCGGTAAAATATTTCGTTTAGAAGAGAAATAGTTATCTCGAAAGCCTTATTAGGTAAACCTAGTTCTTTAAACTCACAGCCACCGTTTCATTGTCAAAATCGACCGTCATCGTCGAGCCCAGTGGAACAGTAAGCATTGGGTGAGTATGACAGCTATCAAAATCATACAAAATCGGCAATGGTTGACCGTTAAGTACTTCCAGCAACACATCTATCGATTCTCGTCCTGTGCCTTTGTCGTTGAACTTCTCATGTTTACCGAGCACAACCGCACTGACTTTATCGAATACTCCAGATAGCTTAAGCAGCGCAAATGAACGCTCTACAGTTTCAATACCTTGCAAACAATCCTCCACCAGCAAAATATCGCCTTGTTCAATACTCGGCATAAAATCACTTGCCCAGATTCCTGTCATGGTGTTGAGGTTACCGCCAATCAAACGTCCGCTAATCCTGCCTTCACCTCTGAAGTGCCATTGGTTCTCCTGCGTGTGCTTTGCACGGTCTTGTTCGCTCCACTCTATCCATTCATCTGTCCAACCTTGAGGCATTGTGTATTGATGATCCAAGCTTTCTAACGTATTAACAATCGATTCGAACGAAACAAAGGTCTCATCCACTAATGGTGGAAATTCACCAAGTGATGCAACCAAAGCTGGACCATAGAAGGTGACGATGTCGGTTTGTGCGTAAATGCCCATCAGCAGAGCTGTCACGTCTGAATAGCCGACAATGATTTTGGGATCTTTCTTTAGCGCTTCGTAGTCAATATAAGGCAGTAAAGAGTTGCTGTTGTAACCACCAATGGTCGACATAATACAGCGTACTTCGGGGTCACGAATCAGCGCATTCAATTCTTCTACTCGCTCTTGAATCGAACCCGAGCGATATTGGTCAGTTTTTCCGGTTAAGCTTCCTGCTTTTAGCTGGTAACCATGAGATTCCACGTACGCTTTGGCACGTTCAAAACGCGCAGGTGCGAACACCGTGGCTGGAGAGGATGGCGAGAAAAAGCCGATGGTGTCGCCTTTTTGTAACGGTTTTGGAATGATCATGACTCGTCCTTGTTTTGTGATGCACAGTTGATTTATTTTCATACAATCTAAACAGAAGATCCTACACTTAACAATAACCAATTGTTTTTTAAAACGATAGTTCGGTTTTGTTGTACGAGGTCACTATGGTTCCTTTCCCATTGCATATTGAAAATATCAAGGCTGTTATTTTTGACTTAGACAATACGCTTGTCAGTTCCGATATGAATTTCGGCCAGTTAAGACATCAGCTCGGCTGCCCGGCAGATGAAGATTTATTAGATTTTGTAGAAGCTCTCGACCATCCACATCACAAAGAACATGCCCACAATGTTATTTTTGATCATGAGATTTCAGATGCTGAGCATTCATCACCTATGCCTGGGTGCCACCAATTGCTTTCCCACCTACGCAACCAACGAATTAAGACAGCAATCGTAACCCGCAACTGTTTAATCGCGACACAAAAGAAACTAGCACACAACAAAATCAACGTAGAAGTCGTGATTACACGAGAGTGCTACCCACCAAAACCAGACCCACTCTCACTGCAAGTGTTGGCTAAAGATTGGCGTTTAATGCCTAACGAAGTGCTCTATGTTGGGGACCACTCATACGATTTGCAAGCAGCCTTTAATGCAGAAATGCCCTCCTGCTTGATTCATCATGGCGATCAAACTGATTTTATACCGTCAGCTTCGATCGCTTTTGGTCAGCTCAACGAACTGCTCAATTTGTTCCTTTCAATAAACGGAAAATAAAAATGCCCCTGTCAAGCAGGGGCAAGTTGTTTTCTAGCCAGTATTTTATTATCTGATGTTGTTAGTCCAATTGGATCTTTGTGAATGATTGCTTGTTTAGACCGCTACCTTTGCGCTTTTTCATTGTAACTTCTACCGAGCGTTTTCCATTCCCCACGCGATAGCGAATTGCCTGATCTAAGTACTTATCATTATGCGCTAACTCGCGTGCTTCAATATTAACTGTCTTGTTGGAGCGGTTCACACTGCAGCGATAATCCCAATCATTTTTGCCGTTTTTTACTGCAAGTAAAACTCTTTGCCCAGACATACCCACGGCTTTAATACCACGAGGCTGCTTATCAATACCCAGCGCAAGCCCTGCTTTACATAGCTGTTCTGCACTAAAAGTAGGAGCTGCGTTCACATATCCACAACCGAGTATTGCTATTGTCATCATTGTGATTGAGAAAACTCGATTAAATATCATCGTCCGTCCCTTAAATCTTACAAAACAACGTACGCATTAAAACAGAATCATTAAACACCGTCAACAATAAATAGTATGTCGTTCACTTAATGATTCTAAACCACTACTCTACAGTGTCAGATGGTGGCGAAAACAAGCACTTCCAGCGCTGACGCCAAGACAAATTAGGACGAATAGCTTCTTTAAACATATCTTTCCATTCCGCAAACGTTACTGTAATCGGATTAAAGCTGTTTACGGGTTTAGAGATGCCATAACGAACTATTTCGACTTCTGGCTCAAATGTGCCGAACATGCGATCCCAGATGATTAGCACCCCTGCGTAGTTTTTATCAATGTATTGGCTATTCACGCCATGGTGCACACGGTGATGAGATGGCGTGTTAAACACCCACTCCAGAGGTCCGAGGGTACGAATCGACTGGGTATGAACAAAAAATTGCAGCCCAAGGTTGAGTAACACCACAAACACAACCCATTTTGGATCAAAGCCAATGATGACCAGAGGCAGCCAGAATAACCACATCCCAGCCAATGGGTACATCAAGCTTTGACGGAATGCAGTACTGAAGTTCATGCGCTCTGAACTGTGGTGCACCACATGGGCAGCCCACATCCAACGGATACGATGGCTTGCTCGGTGGAACCAGTAATAGAAGAAGTCCTGTAAAACCATGAGCAATAAGAAAGTAGAAACCGTCATCTCGATATCAAACAAGCGCCAACCAAACCACCACAAATACAGTTTAGCGATCAGCAGCCCTGTTATTATATCTGTCGCTTGATGAAGCCCAGCTAATACAAAGTTACACACAACTTCGGGCAAGTAATATCGCGCACTCTCGGGTAATCGACCACCTCGCTGTCCAAACCAATATTCTGCCGCAATACAGAGAAAGAATATCGGCGCGAGCAACATCAACAATAAATCAGGATGTTCCGTAATTTGTGACCATTCCATAGTCTATTCCTACCATTTCGCGTAATGATCTTCGGTGAGTCCCATCACCTCATCGAGTTCATGTTTAATGCCATTGTCGTCAATCAAATAGCCAGAAAAGTAGCCGACAAATTGACGAAAATTACTCTTAAAAAACCAAAAGTTCTTTTTTTCTGAACGTTGATTTTTAGGTGTAAATACCAAGTTAATGCGCTTGTCTTGCGAGGTGATTCGCCACGAGGCTTCTTGATGTACCCTGGAAAACTCAAACTGTACTGGAGGCATCAAATGACGTTCACCATCAATCCAAATTACGTTTTCACAATACCCCGTTTCGTTCACCCCAGCCGCTAAGTTAAGTCCAATACGTTTACCTTTATCTTGATGATTGATACTCGCCCATCGCCAACTGGTTTCTCTTCGCATATATCCAGCCGAGAAATCATAACCAGCAACGGCATTGGTTAAATCTTGGCGGCACCCTTTGACATTCATTTCACCTTGTATGGCAAGCGCATTGTGTTTTTGGGTATAAGTCCAGCCTGAATATGCCGTTGGTGTACAAAGCATCAAAGGTAAGCTTTTGCGCTCGACTTGAGATTTTGAATCAGGTAGAAGCCTCAAGTCAGCATGAATAAGGTTCGTGGCAATCTTTATACGCCACTGCCCATTTTCAATATTGAACTGGATTGCATCATTGGCGAGATATGCTTGGCTGTTCCAGCTAGAAGGCTGTGTTTGATAACCCATATTGAGTGGCTTTAACCACTGCTCCTCAATTAGCTCATGGCTTTCCGTATCAAACACATAGCAGAAACCAGACGCTAAATAACGTATATCTGCAATTGCAACACCGATGATGTATTTCGACGTGACGATCGAGACAAACTGGAACTGTTTATAGTCGAACCGCTTACGCCAGGTCGAGGCGGGCTTATCCATTTCATTGAGATACACGAAAGCATCTAACTGAAGCGATTCCGGTATCGAGGCTAAGTGACCAAATTTAGGTAATCCGTTCGCTTGAATAAAAGGATTCAAAGGCGTTTGCACATCCATGCTCGCTATTAATCAATGATACACCATTCGATATTAACATTAATTTAACAACGAACTATTTGCGCGACTGCACAACATTGCTTCAGGATCTGACTTTTAATGACTTAAAATGTGAAATCAGTCACTCATACTCAAGTCATTAGACGGTTAATTAGAGCTTTAACTTGGGCTGGATAACAAACAAGGTTGTGATTGAATCCAATCTGCATCAGCTATAGCACCACCCTATCCTAATCTACTATTTCTGTAACGACGTCAGTCTTCACTGAGTTGGCAATAAAGCAGTTTTCGTGCGCAATATGGTGCATCTTCTCTAACTGTTCACGTGTCGGTTGCTTGTCTCCAGAAAAAACAATGTTCGGTCTTAGCACTACTTTTGAAACCCACTCTTTGCCATTTTCTCCTACAGAAAGTACCCCGAACGCCTCATCAACATAAGAGTCGATCACGTAACGACGTTTCGCTGCGATGGAGAGAAACACCAACATATGACAGCTTGCAAGCGCTGCTACAAACGCTTCTTCTGGATCAACATTCTCTTCCACTGCAAGCGGTAATGGAACAACATGAGGCGATGGTGAAGCAGGCACAGTTACGCCGCCATCAAACTGCCATACGTGCGCACGACTATATAAATTATCACTGAAAATCTCGTGCGGCTGACGTTGCCAACAAACTGTTGCGGTATGGCTAGACATATAACTTCCTTGTCAAACTGGTTAAGAACTTCACCATACTGATAAATTGCTTGAATGTTAAAGGCCATTTACTCATTCCGTGCCTCAAACCATCACCCACAGTGCCACAGGCTAAGAATTAGCCACATAGAAAAATTACTTATCGATACGACAAACAAGACAAATTGGCGGAAGTGGTGAAAACATATACTATCCGCCCCCATTTTTCATTCTGATAAGTTATTGAGTTTAAAGAATTAGTGAAAATTCAAAGCCTTTTATTGATTGCATTATCATCTATTACATTTGCTATTTCTGCCGCTGATCTTTTAAGCAAAGAACAGCAGACTTATCTAAAAAACAACCCATCACTAAAAGTCGGTGTGCTAGAAGGAAACTGGTTACCTTACTGGGGCGATATTCGCTCAAAAGAAGGTATCAATATTGAGTACGCTGAAACAATGACGGAAGAGTTGGGCATAACACCGGAGTATGTCCCATTTCCCAATATACAAGCGCTTTTTGCCGCGTTAAAAGCGAACGAGATCGATTTGACGGTTGGCTTTGTTGCGACACAAGCTCGAAGCGCCGACTTTCTTTTCTCACAGCCTATCTTCAATACTCTACGCTTAATTTGGCTTAGAGACAGCTCTCTAAAGTCCAAACCTTTAGACGAACTAGTGTGGGCATGTGTGAGAAATTCGAGCGCATGCGACCTCGCAAAAACACAGGATTACAATAAACTTCATATCGTCAATAACAACGAAATGCTGTTTCAGTCTTTAAACACTGGGATTGCCGATGCCGCAATTGTGGGCCTCTCAACCCTCAATAGCTATGGTTTTCAGAACGTTAACGGTGAACTCGTTGGTGAAGTGATATACGACAAGTCGCTATCAAAAGGCGAAGTCTCTATTGCAACTAATAATAGTAACCCTGAGTTGATGTCAATCATCAACAAGTATATTGAGCACACAAAAAACACTCAGCATACTCATGTCGAAATAGAAGCAAATATCAATATATTGCATAACGACATGATGCTAAAAGTACTTGAAAAACAAGAAGGCCGAACAGCAATTCGATACACGATAGAAGACGACTTGTACCCTCTATCTTATATCGACCCACAAACAGGAAAACTGCGTGGATATGTTCATGACTTACTGAAACTGCTAGCCCAACGCAGTTTGTTATCATTCGAGTATATCGATCCTCAAGGTCATGATGTCGAACAGATGTTAAAGGACGGAGTCGTTGACCTCTTGCCTGCTCGCAATACGAATAACATCGACCGCCGCGATTTTATCGTGACGCAGCCATATTCCGAGCTTAAGTTTAGCTACATAAGAGCAACACAAATCAAAGACAAACAAGCGACTGCCATCTTGGACCGTAGTGGCAACTTTTATACTCATTTTCATCAAAATGAGAAATTTAAACAATATCAGGTATACCGAAATTTTGAGGAACTGATGGATGCCTTTGTTTCCGGTAAAGCGTCGCATGCTTTCGTCAATCAGAGCATTGTTGATAACCATTACTACAAAGGTTTCGACAAACTATACATTCCTGTAACCGCACCACAAGCCTATAACCTAACATCTCCTATTGGGATGGAGCTACGTAGTGAATCGGCGTTCTTGCACAAGATCCTAAATACGGTACTTACCGTTACGTCTAAAGAGGAAATTGAGCAGTTAATTGATCGTCACAACAAAGTGATGATCACTTATGGCATCGATAAGAAATGGGTCGTCATTTGGGCACTGGTGGGTACCTGTGTGTTTTTGGTTGCTCTGATAGTTTACTTCATGCATACGGATAGGCTGTCTCGTACATTACGCAGAAGAGAGCTTGAGTCAAAAATCAAGCGCATGGAGAATCAGTGGCTTTCATCAATCTTGGATAACATCCCTAACCTGATCGTCATAACAGATAAGAGCAATCAGCAAGTGCTAGCCAACCAACGGTACACATCGGTGATGGAACGCTGCACCAAATACAGCACAGCAACAGCTGATGAAAAGCAGCTCTTTCTAAAGACGGTGCAATTTGCGAACACTGCTTCATCAGAAAATGAGCCTAACCATCTCAAACTTGATGACCACATGTATCGTGTCCATCAACAAACAATACAACACCCATCTGATGGTAATGAATACCAAATGACAGTCTTCGACGATATATCAGTGCTCAAGAGAAATGAAGCTGAATTGGAGCAAGCAATAGCATCACGTAATCATTTCTTGGCAGTCGTGAGCCATGAGCTCAGAACGCCCATCGCCGCTATGCTGGGCTTAATGGAGTTGCTGGAAAACGATCTAACAAAGCCTGAGAGTAAAGAGCTACTAAGAAATGCAATGCTTTCTGCTGATCGTCTGAAATTACATGTCAACGATATATTGGATTTCTCCAAGATTGAAGCAAACCAGCTTCAACTCGATGCCTATAGCGGAAACCTTTATAGCGAGTTGGGGCCAATTCTTCGCAGCTTTGAAAAGAATGCGGAACAAAAAGGACTTAGATTTATTGTCGATTGGGCTCCAAGCGCGTTTGCGGACATCGACCTTGATTGGCTACGCATCAATCAAATTTTAAATAATTTGTTGAGTAACGCCCTCAAATTCACCCATAAAGGCAGTATTGAAGTGTCTATCACCTCATCGGAGCGTCAGTTGGTCATCGGTATATCCGACACCGGATGTGGAATGACTCCAGAGCAAGTTTCATCCCTCTACTTACCGTTTATCCAAGGGGATGAAACCATCACACGACACTTCGGTGGCACGGGACTTGGCATGTCTATTGTAAAAAGCTTAATAGACTTAATGGCCGGCAGTATCAGCGTAAGTAGCCAACCCAATATTGGCACTTCAGTAATAATTAGTATTCCAATGGTTGGCAGACAAATCCAGCTTTTAAATACAGGGCCAATTGCTTGCAATAATAGCCAAACCGAAGCTTGGTTAAATTGCTGGGAAGTACCTGTTGATGAGTTCGGTTTGTATACCTCGCCGTTAGAGCAAGAGTCAGGGAGCTCAAATCTCTACCCGGATACACTTTATCATGCACTGAAAGATAGAACGGAAAAACAAGAACAACGTAAGCCACAGCAGTCACCGTCAGTGTCTGGCCATGTATTGGTTGTCGATGATGACCCGATCAACCGTTTACTGTTTAAAAAACAGCTCGACAATATTGGGGTATCAGCAGTGGTCATGTCGAGTGGAGACGCCGCGTTCAAAGTATTAATCCAATCAATTGAGGAAGAATGCCAAGGGTTCGATTTACTTATCACCGATTGTCATATGCCACATATGGATGGGTATCAATTAACTCAAAAAATAAAAAGTCACCCTAAATTAAACGCATTACCTATTGTTGGTTGTACCGCAGACAACGCCAAATACGTGTCGGAAAAAGCATCTGAAGCGGGAATGAATGAAGTCATTTTCAAACCATACTCGATTGAAACACTCAGAGGCATTTTTGAAAGGTACTTACCGCCAAACGCAGTAAACCAGGAGAGGTTTTGGCTTGATAGTTACCACGTAGATGAGCAGGTCGAAATTGCAGAGGTAGTACTCATGGCTTTCGCTTCAGATAAAGCGTTGATACACAGTGCTGAAGAACCTCTAAAATCTGTCGCCCATAGAATAAAAGGCTCAGCAGCGGCGCTCTCTATTGATGAACTAGAGCAAGCTGCAAAAACATGTGAACAATGGATCGGCTCAGACAAAGAGCAAGTTACTAAGGACGCACTGATAAAAAGACTTGAAGAGATTTTGTCTAGCACAAAAGCGTGGCTAGATAACAGAGCGTAGTTAAATGAATATATTGATTGTTGAAGACGACATTCTACAAGCGACAAACCTAAAGATTTTACTGAACCGTTACACTAGCGCCAATATTCAGATGTTGCATTCCGGCAAAGAGGTTGCGCCATTGTGTGCCAAGCAACCAATCGATCTGATGTTTTGTGATTTAAACTTACCGGGTTTAAATGGCATTGACTTGCTATCGTCACTATCTGAAGCTCAGCGCCCTACCGGCGTGGTGATTCTTAGCGCGGCAAACAAAGATGTCGTCGATATTACTTATAGTATGTGCGTGTCCGCTGGCTATTGCTTTGTTCGTTCCCTAGTTAAGCCCGTCGCTGTAGGTACCTTAGAAGACATATTGTCCGACTTTAAGGCTATCGCTTCCCCATCAGATTCGGGTAAGCAAATGGTCTCGCTCTCTGTTGAGGATATTAATCAAGGCTTTGACCAAGGCTGGTTTCGGAATTACTACCAACCTCAATACCAAGTATCGAACAACAAGATCATTGGCGTTGAAGCGCTGATTCGGTGTGAACATCCTATACATGGTGTGCTGGGACCAAATGCCTTTCTTAGCGCAATGACCAAGCACAACATGTTGGACAAATTGTTTTGGGTCTCATTACAAACCGCCCTAAGCGATCTATCTCGTTTCGATAATCAATTGCTGCTTTCAATAAACATGAATCAAAAGACGCTGCAAACGCCAATGAGCGAACAACTCTTGGAGTTCTGTGAGCGCTCTCAGTTTGCGGTGGAAAGACTAACTCTCGAGTTGACCGAAGATGAGGTATATAACTCTTGTGTTATTTCATTAGCTAATTTAGCTAATTTACGACTGAGAGGAGTTGGGTTAGCGATTGACGATTTCGGTACGGGGTATTCATCTCTGAGCCAATTAGCGACACTACCTTTTACAGAGCTAAAAATTGATCAGAATTTTATTGGTAATGCGGTTCAAAATTACAAAAGCCGGCAGTTAATTGCTGCCTGTGTGCAACTTGCTACATCTCTCGGATTACGCTCCGTTGCTGAAGGCGTTGAAGACCACGCGACTTTGACTTACTTGAATGAAATTGGTGTTGATCTTTTTCAAGGTTACATTGCATCAAAGCCCTTACCAATTTCTCAACTGATTGAATTGCTCTAACGCGCGAGCTTGGAGCGTTTCTATCCACTGCTGTTGTTTTGTTGATATTAAATTTCATGAGTAACAAATCATTTTCTGAACTCAATGTTTTAATCGTAGATGATGCCCCTGTCGTTGTGCTGACTTTACGAAACATGCTGACTAAACTCGGATTTTCAGACAAACGCATTCTTAGTGCTAGGCTTGCCAAAGGGGCGATAACCATCGCGCAACGTGAAACACTAGACGTTGTTATCTGCGACTATAACTTTGGTAAAGGCATGAATGGCAAACAACTGTTCGAAGAGTTGAAGCACCTTAAGCTGATTCGACCAGAAACCTTGTTCATTCTTGTCACAGGGGAAAACTCAGCATCCATCGTGCGCGCTATCATTGAGTTAAAACCGGATGAATATCTACTAAAACCATTTAACTCCGTGACTTTAAAGGAGCGGATATCTTCCGCGATTCGCCGTAAGGAAGCCCTTAAAGATATCTATAAAGCGGAGCTAGAAAATAACTGGAATGCGGGCTTACTTGCCTGCGATGAATTGTCTCCTTTCTATCCCGAATATTATTTTATCGTGGAGAAGTTTCGCGCAGACTTCTTAACAAAGCTTAAATTGCATGAAGAAGCAAAAGTGGTTTATCAGAAAGTCATCGATCGCAAAGAGGTTAACTGGGCAAAAGTAGGCTTAGCTAACTCTTTAATGATGCTGGGGGAAACGGATGAAGCACAACACATCGTGCAAGAGCTACTTAAAAGCTCACCGAATAACGTTCAGATACGTGAATGTGCAGCAGCTTATGGGATTGTTAAGCGAGAGATTCCCGAGGCCATTAAACACTTAGCACTCGCAAACAAATTAGTGGAAGGTAACTCGGAACGAGAACTGGTTATCGTGAACTTGTGTCTTTCAGAAGGATTATACAAGTTGGCGCTTGATCATTATTACAACTATTTAGAAATCAACAAAGATACCTATCGTAATAATGCTTACAGTAAGATGAATCTCATCCGAATTTTACTGTATTGCCACAGAAAACTCAGCGGCCGTGATGATTTATTACGCCAGGCGAAAGCACATTTTAAAGCGCTAGCAACCAGCGCTGAAGGCATACATTTCCAAGATGAGCTCGACCTCATTGCTGCGCATATTGCCGCTGAAGATGGCAACTATATGAAGGCCTTCAAAGTGCTGAGCGATCTCTATCGTCGAAACCCATTTCGTCATTTCTACGCCCAATACCATCTCGCTTGGTTACTACATGAAATGAACTTTGAGACGGAGTTTGCGACCGCAATTACTTGGTGCTTTGATAACCTGCAGACTGACTCGAGCGACACCATACTATCAAGCAAAATTACCCTAGGACAAACGTTAGAAGCTGAGAATCGTGCACGTCAGGCTTGGATGCAGGGGCAATACACAAAGATCAGGGCACATGAGGAAGATTATCAAGCACTGCTAGACGCATTAATCGAGCTTCAACTTCGATGTCCAATGCTACGTACCGTTTGCATAAACATCATCAAAATTCTGACTCGAGCTTGGCCTTCAGACAAAAGTGCTATGGAAGTACAGGCCCTTATTCAACGTTGCGATACTATTATCCAACAATTAGTCAGCGCAGAAGAGTTGGAAAAAACCAACTATCTTAAATTCTACAACAAAGCACTAGAAATCAGCATTCAGGCTGGGATGAACGAAAAAGAGAAGCAATATTAATGAATACGGAGCCAACGGAACTGGCTCCTCAGAAGACCCCTACCTTCCAATTAAGCGTTCAAACCACGTTATATGGCCGTATTGGATCAAATCAAACACGGTAAAGAAAATCACACAAATGACGGCCAGCTTTATAAGCCTTTGAACAACAAGCATCACATTTCCTATAAATTTTGGATAAAAAACTCATCGAATTCGAATTATACCGACTATCAACTAAAAATGTCGGGTAACCCCCTGTGGCTGTGGGTTTTTTAAAACATGCCTTTAAATTGTACCTTAAATAGCAAACGATCAATCACTTACAAATGTATCAAAATGGAATTTAAGGTATGACCACTGTTGCTTGACATCACGTTTCTGATATAGAAGATGTCGTACAATTTCACGAAATAAATACAACAAATTGCCTTCTATGCTGAACTTTCGCTTGCTAACATTGAACCTCCGGTACAAAACCGCGCTGTATTTTTCGCTCGGCTTGCTAGGCATGATCATTAGCTTTCTTTTCATCAGTCGCTACTTTTTTCTTTACAGCCTTGATGAACTAGAAAGAACAGAAATAACTCATGCCAATCAACAAGCTCACTCTGTCATTAACATGATGGTTAATCAACAAGAAGAGAGCTCTTATGATTGGGCGCATTGGGATGAGACCTATTACTTACTCAGAGATGGCGACATTGATGCTTATCGGGACAGAAATCTCTACATCGAGTCCATAGACACACTTGCACTCGACTTGATGGTGTTTGTCACGCTTGAAGGCAAAATTCTCGACTCTTTGACTCGTGAACAAGATAAACAGCAATCGTATGAATTTGTAAAGCAAGTCGTCTCTTTACCTGAAATCAAAGATCATATCTCAGACGCAAATAATACCCTTGATATCCACCGTGATAGCATGGCTGGCCTGTTTAAAATCAACCACCATGTGTGGTCGATTAGCTTAACCCCCGTAAGGAACAGTGAAGGAGATCAAAACTCTCCAGGCTGGCTTGTCTGGGGACGAGATTTAAATCTTCGCTTTCCGGGTAACTTTAGCTCGATTCTTACCGCAAACAACCAATTGGTTGAACTTAACGCAACAGCAGAGAATGAAAGCTTAGCTGGTAAAGTTAATAAAAACGGCAACAACATCACACTCTGGTCAGTGCTGACTAATGTATCAAATCAACCTATCGCACTGCTTAAAACAGACTCCCAGCGTGCGCATTACGAAAAAGGAAATACGCTATTCCTTTATTTATTCGCTACTGTTGGCGTTGTTGCAACAGCGATTGCCTCTAGCACCTATTGGGTATTTAAAAACCGTGTAGCAACACGCTTTAACCACTTTTCTAAAGGCATCAGACAACTCGCATCGCAGTACCACTTAGAAGACTTACGTTCCGTCACCTCTGACGAACTCGAAGTCGCGACAAAACTCGTAGAAAAGCTCTCTGAAAATACCTCGATGACAAAATCTCAGCTTACCGATTCTATGCAAAAGTTGGGCGCGCTTTATCGAAGCTCATCTCTGGGGATGCTAATCGTAATTGAGCGTAATATTGTCGACATCAATCAACAAGCTTTAGACATGTTGAATTACCAAAGAGATGACATTATTAACTGTCCTCTAGACTCCCTATGTGCTTCAGATACTGAAGAGTGTCATGTTGACATGATGTTCAAAATGCTAAACGAAGGGACAACCACATTTGAAGCGCAAATGTTAGACAGTCAGCAGCAAGTGATTGATTGCTCCTTAGAGGCAACACTGGTACAGCACAACGGTTGTAATGCTCTGATGCTGCTCATTCATGATTTAAGAGAGAAGAAGCAGCAAGCACAATTAATCCAAGAGTTAACTGATTACGATCCAGTATCAGGCTTCTGTAATAGAGTCATTATCTTAAGTGCACTTAACGACTTAATCCATCAATCTCCAAATAACTTCTCATTTGTTTATCTTAGCTGTCAGAATATACAGCAAATCTCACAGCTATACGGACACCTTGTCTTCGACGAAGCGATAGAGCATGTCTCAACATCGATGAGACAAGTCCTAGGTGAATACCAAATTGGACGAATTAGTGAAAGTGAATTCATCGTTTTAATACCTGACAGTAGCAACAATAACCGAGTCGTAGATTCAACTAATAAGCTGCTTGATCATTTATCACATAAAGTTGAGCTTTCTGGATTATTACTCAACCTAGAAAGCAAAGCTGTGATTATCGATCCTGCTATCACTCACGAGCCGTTAGAGCACCTGTTACAAATTGCACGCTATTCTGCCTCGTCATTACCTGGAAATCAGATGAGCGAAGTTGTGGTTGTTGCTGAGGAACTTTCTTCCCAAGCTCAGACCGCAATGATCATTAATAGAGATCTTGAACTGGCTATCAAAAATCGTGAAATTATCCCTTACTATCAACCAATTCTTAATACCCAGTCGGGAGAAGTCATTGGGTTTGAAGCTCTAGCTCGCTGGATTCACCCAGTTCTTGGCGTGATCTCTCCTGCTATATTTATTCCAATGGCAGAACAAGGAAAGTTGATTATTGAGTTAGGAGAGTCAATCTTAGATCAAGCCTGTGAGTTCTTGAATATGCTCAACAAGTTGAGAAAACAGCAAGGGCTAAATGCGCTCAATGTTCATGTCAATCTGAGTACTCAGCATTTTTACCATGCCAACCTAACCTCGCACCTAAAACAAGCATTAGAGCAAAACCATATCGAAGCTGGTCAACTTGTCATCGAAATTACAGAAAGTATGTTGATGGGTGTGGAAGCTGAAACCATTCATCGTATTAACGAAGTGAAACAGCTCGGTATACAGCTTGCCTTAGACGACTTTGGTACAGGCTATGCCTCATTTAGCAGTTTATGCAGTTTCCCTCTCGATATCGTGAAACTGGATAAATCATATATTGATCAAATTGAAACAAATGACAGAGCAAAAACCTTAGTCAGAAATATCGCAAGCATGGCACAAGAACTGGGCCTAACCATCGTCGCAGAGGGCGTAGAGACGGCGAGCCAAGTAAGGAAGCTTAAGGTTTGGAGTATCGATGAGCTCCAAGGTTTTTACTTCTACAAACCGATGCCAAAGCAAGACATCTTGGATCAGTTTTCATCACTTTAACCCCATCTAAAATGCCGAAGCGCTACTAGCAAAAACTAGTGGCGCTTTTTTGTACATATTCATTTACAGCTTATTACTAACAATTTCCGAGGATTAGCCCTGCTATAGCTATACTTTAGTTATTGCACAAGGAGGGCTCTATGAGACATTTATATGCTTGGCTTGCCCTATTTTTTACACTCGTCACAAGTAACGTTAATGCCGCGAGTGAAATCTGGGTAGTTCCGATCAAAGGCGCTATTGGCCCCGCAATCAGTGATTACCTAGTTCGTGAAATCGAGCTTTCAAACGCAGAAGGTGCTGATCTAGTCATCTTGAAAATGGACACCCCAGGGGGCCTAGATAGCTCAATGAGAGATATCATCAGAGCAATCACTACCTCCACCGTTCCCGTGGCGACTTGGGTTGGGCCTTCTGGTTCTCGCGCAGCTAGTGCTGGTACCTATATTCTTCTGGCAAGTCATATTGCCGCCATGGCTGAAGCGACCAATTTAGGAGCTGCTACGCCTGTCGCCCTTGGCGGTGCACCTCAACAACCTTCTTCAGAAAAAGAAAGCGATGAAAACAAGGAAGAGGCTGCTCCTGAGCAATCGCCCGATAAAGTCACCACAAAAACCACAATGGAAAAGAAAGTCGTCAATGACGCAAAAGCATATATAAAGGGGCTCGCTAAGCTTCACGGTAGGAACGCAGAATGGGCCGAAAAAGCGGTTAGTGAGGCAGCAAGCCTCGATGCACAAGAGGCTCTAGAGCTCGGGGTCATTGATTACATAGCAGCCTCTCCGCAAGAGTTGGTAAAGATAGCTTCGGGCAAAAGCATCAAGTTAAACAGCATGAGCGTGACGTTGTCACTAGAAAATCCCGTATTCATTGAACGCGTCCCTGACTGGCGCGCAGAAATGTTGGCCGTTATCACTAACCCAAATGTCGCTTACATATTGATGCTCATTGGTATTTATGGGCTATTACTTGAGTTCTACAATCCTGGTATCGGTTTACCCGGCGTATTGGGAGGCATTTGCTTACTACTAGCAATGTACGCCCTACAAATGATGCCAGTAAACTATGCGGGCTTGGGGCTTATTTTACTCGGTATCGCGCTGATGATCGCGGAAGCTTTCAGCCCAAGTTTTGGCGTACTCGGGCTGGGAGGCGTTGTTGCATTTGTGCTGGGTTCCGTTTTCTTGATGGACAGCGAGCTACCTGGTTTTCAAATCGCCCTTCCCCTCATATTCGGAATAGCGATTTTCTCCATCGCACTGATCATCATTACCGTAGGTTTATTACTGAGAATACGAAACAGGAGAGCCACAACAGGTTTAGAAGCCTACCCAGGAAAACTAGCCATTGTAAGTGATGACTTTATCGATGGCACAGGTCGAGTGCAGTTAGAAGGCGCGCTCTGGAAAGCCAAAGCAAGTGAACAACTCAAACAAGGTGACCAAGTCACCATAATAAACGTGGAAGGGCTGACCTTAACTGTGAAGCCTAATGACCGCCCTAAAGGATAGGAGGCGATTATGATGCTCTACACTGTTGCCGTTATACTGGTTTTACTGTTTGCACTGGCAACGCAAATGTTCAAAGTGCTGCGCGAATATGAGCGTGGCGTCGTCTTCTTCTTAGGACGCTTTCAAGAGGTGAAAGGTCCGGGGTTGATAATCCTTATTCCATTTATTCAACAAATGGTTCGTGTTGACCTACGAACCATTGTATTGGATGTTCCGACCCAAGACTTAATTACCCGTGATAACGTCTCTGTGCGTGTCAATGCAGTGGTTTATTTTAGAGTCGTAGATCCGCAAATGGCCATCAATAACATCGAAAGCTACAGCGACGCGACAAGTCAGTTAGCGCAAACAACACTCCGCTCAGTCCTTGGGCAGCATGAATTGGATGAACTTTTGGCAGAACGCGAACGTCTCAACAAAGATCTCCAATCTATTCTCGACCAACAAACAGATGACTGGGGAATTAAAATCGCAACGGTAGAGGTGAAACATGTTGATCTTAACGACAGCATGGTTCGAGCCTTAGCCCGTCAAGCCGAAGCAGAAAGGAATCGCCGTGCGAAAGTTATTCACGCGACGGGTGAGCTGGAAGCATCTAGCAAGCTAAAAGAAGCCGCTGATATGCTCAACGAAGCACCTAATGCTCTGCAATTACGCTATATGCAAACTCTAACGGAGATCACCACCGACAAAACCTCCACCATAATATTCCCATTACCGATCAATCTAGTTGAAGCCGTGTCAGATATCGCTAAATCGGTAAAGAAAACACAAGGTGAAGAAGGGAAAAAACAATAATCGAAGATATAAGAAAAAGGAGTAGTAATGACCTACTCCCTCTCTTAACGACTCGCATTTAATGTTAGGCGTCGGCACATTCTTTCTTCATGATCACCAACCCAGTTTCAAAACGATGCCTCCAAGCGTAGTCAACGCTTTCATCAAAGTCAGAGTCACATAGCTTCACGGTTTCAAGTAAGCTCTCAAACCAGATATCGATGTCTTCCGGGGAGACTCCTATATTTCCCTGGCCGTGCTTGTTGCCGTACTTTCGCATCATATCTCTGGCATCTGTCGAAGAGTCCGCCATCATCAAAAAAACCAAGGCCCCTTTGAGCATGCGCTTTTGCTTTTTCATGTCCACACCATCAAACTTGTGTCTGAAGTGCTCGCCTTTCGACCAAAAGTTCTCATAAAACAAATCAAAGAAATCATCGTGAGCAACGCAACGTTCATAGCTGTCGTTAAAAGCTTCGATTACGTTCATTATTCTTCTCCTTGAACCAACTAATTAAAGTATGAACTCAATCTAATAATCCCACAAAATTCTGTGGCACAAATGCTCGCTTTGACAGAATCTTCACGTAGAAAGCGTTACCTTCATTCCGATTCCCCATTTTATTTTCAATAAAAAATAGAAAGTGATTTAAACGAAACACGTATTATCAATTCGATAAAAGTCGATATGATGGATTCACTTTCGAGGTACGCACGGTCGTTGATGATAAGCGCATCCTCATTTGTTGAATAATTTTAAGAGGATATCAACGTGTCTCATCAAATCATTACAGACCTAAACAACCGTTACACAGCTAAAAAATACGACGAAGAGAAACGTATCTCTCAAGAAGATATGGCAATCATCAAAGAAGCCATTCGCCTATCGGCTTCTTCTATCAACTCTCAACCTTGGAAATTTATCGTACTTGAGAGTGATGAATCGAAACAGCGTTTCCACGACACGTTTGCTAACATGCACCAGTTTAACCAACCGCATGCTAAAGCTGCGTCTCACACTATTCTGCTAGCGTACGATCCAAAATTCACTAAAGAGAAATTCGCGAAGCGCGTTGATGCTGAAGTAACCTCTGGTCACCTACCAGCAGAGATGTACGACACTTTCATGGGGGCTTACGCTTTCGCAGAAGCAAACACAGACGAGAATGGCTACAACGGCGGTTGGACAAAAGCGCAAGTTTACATCGCTCTTGGTAACCTTATGCACACACTAGCACGCCTAGGTATCGACTCTACTCCAATGGAAGGTGTTGACTCAGCATTGATCGGCGAAGAGTTCAAAGCAGAACTTGACGGTCACGTATGTGAAGTTGCGCTAGCAATCGGCTACCACAAAGACGGCGAAGACTATAACCACGGTCTGCCTAAAGCACGTCTTCACATCGATGACGTGATTACTACTCTGTAAGTCATAAGTCGAGATGGTTTTCTTAAGGAGAGTCGTTTATACGGCTCTCCTCTCGTTTTACGAATCCACTATTAATCGAAAACTCACCAAATTAAGCTTAATTTTATATAAACCTCAAACTTTGAACACTTAGCAGTCAAGCAAATTGTCTTGAGTGTTTCCCCTCTATATACTGCGCGCTCACTTTAAAGCCTCCCAATCTAAAGCATTGTTTGGCAAATAAAAAATCCGATGTAACTCCCACAAAATAAGCAGGATTATAATGATCAGCAGTAAAACGTCAGTACTAGGCTTACTTTCCCTTTCATTTTTGCTTGGTGGTTGTGCTACCACTAAAGAAGAGCAAAACAACCAACAAACCAACGTTGAGCAAACATCTGAAAGCAAAGTTAAAGTTGGAGCAACAGCTAAGATCAATAAATCTGGCCTTGCAACGCCTGCTTTTAAAAACAAGCAGCTTGTTGGTTATAACTTCCAAAAAGGCTTCGCGGTTCCTGCAGAAATTGGCAACTTCTTTGGCTTTAGCTACACGGCAACTCAGTCAGTGGCGATGACACCAGATGCAACGGAAGGAAAAGTTTATAAGAGCCTACCGGTTATCGTTGAAGTGACTCACCCTGAGATCAATGGCTCAACTCAAAGCAGCTGGAACGATACGCTTTACTTTGGTCGTGATAACTTTGCAATGTGGCAGTTTGAATCAGAAGCAGAACTTGCAAACGGTAAATGGACAGTGGCAGTTAAGCTGAATGATGAAGTCATCGCAGAGAAAAACTTCTTCGTTCAAGTGCCACCAAAAATGCCAGCGAAAGTGACGCAAGTTTGTGATGCTCAAGTAGAACTTTTCCCTAAACCACTACAAGACGCTCATGCTGCATGTTGTGAAAACAACGACGCTCAAGCTTGTTACAACTTTGCATGGCGTGGTCTAGAGCGCATTCGTGATAAAGTAGGCGCGCAACTTTACTACGCAAAAAGCTGTGATTTAGGTGATGTGTCTGGCTGTCGCACGGCAGCGAAACTTGCTGACACTAAAGAACAGAAAATAGAGTTCTTCAAAAAAGGTTGTGATTTGGACGACTTCGAAAGCTGTGTTGATGCAAAACTAGAGCTTTAACAACAGACGTTGAATTGAAAAGAGCCGCACTTGATCAGTGCGGCTCTTTTTTATTTTAAGAAGGTAACAAACGTTTGAGATAAGAAACAGCTACGCCACTTGCTTGGACTTAAAGTTACCAAGCAGCGCATCGTACAACTCGTTATCACTCAATACGCCCACTAACTTGTTCTCTTCCACCAGCAAGATAGGTTGATTACTGCGTTGCTTCAGTTCAATCGCTTCACGCATGCTGATGTCTGGATTAGCTTGAACGACCGTGCTTTCGCCGATGTCGTCGAGTGTGGTTGAATCGCTTTCCCAATTCACTAATGACTTATCGGAATCCACCAGCGTGACGCCTTTCGGCTCTTGCTCGACCCAAATCTGTTTATCTGCACACACCAACACGCGGTCATTTTGTTGCTCAAGCTCTGTACTGGATTGCATCAGCGAACGACCTTTCAATACATTAAGCGGATTAGTGTGAGCCACAAAGTCCGCCACATACTCATTTTCTGGAGCAAGGATGATTTGCTCAGGCTTGCCGTGTTGAATCAATTTGCCCGATTCCATAATGGCAATGTTGTTACCGATTTTCAGCGCTTCATCTAAGTCATGGCTCACAAACAAAATCGTCTTGTTGAGCTTCTCTTGCAGTTGAATCAATTCATCTTGAAGCTGAGCACGAATCAGAGGATCGAGCGCAGAGAACGGTTCATCCATTAACAAGATGTCAGTATCCATAGCAAAGGCGCGAGCTAAACCAACGCGTTGCTGCATACCGCCAGAAAGCTCATGCGGGAACTTACTCTCCCACTCTCTTAGCCCAACCATATCTAGTTGTTCGCGCGCTTTTTTACGACGCTCAGCTTTGCCCATGCCTTGCATCTCAAGACCAAACGCCACGTTATCCAATACGGTCAACCACGGCATAAGCGCAAACTTTTGGAACACCATCGATACACGGTGAGTACGCAAGTTACGTAAAGTCTGTTCGTCACAACTGGCAAGCTCCACCATGTCTTCGCCATCTTTGATTTTGAGGGAGCCGCGAGAGATCTCATTCAAACCATTAACGGCACGAAGCAAGCTGGATTTCCCCGAACCTGAAAGCCCCATCAATACGCAGATCTCACCTTGTTTGACGCTCATTGAGACCTTATCAACACCAACCACTTGTCCAGTTTCATCAATGATCTCTTGGCGAGACTTACCTTGGTCTAAAAGCGCCAATGCTTGCTCTTGCTGCTGCCCAAACACAACGTCGAGGTTTTCAATCGTAATTGCATCCATGTTATGCCTCCTTTTGGTTTGGTGCTTTGCACAGGCGATCGAGAATAATCGCGACCAAAACAATCGCTAAACCGGCTTCAAAGCCTTGAGAAATGTTCACAGTGTTGAGTGCTCGCACAACTGGCTTACCCAGACCATCAGCACCTACCAGCGCAGCAATCACCACCATAGAAAGTGACAACATAATGCACTGGGTAACACCTGCCATAATGCTTGGCAATGCTGCTGGGAGTTCGACTTTGAATAGCAATTTCATGCGGCTTGCACCAAATGCTTTTCCCGCTTCAATCAACTCCTCTGGCACTTTGGTGATGCCAAGGTAAGTCAGACGAATTGGCGCTGCAATGGCAAAGATAATCGTGGAAATCAGCCCCGGAACGATGCCCAAACCAAACAGTACCAATGTTGGGATCAGATACACAAACGTTGGTACGGTCTGCATTAAATCGAGTATCGGGCGCAATAAGGTATACAACCACGGGCGATGCGCCGCCATGATGCCAAGCGGCACGCCAATTAATACGGAAATCGTTGTCGCAGCGAAGACGAGAACAAAGGTTTCCAGCATTTCTTGCCAGTAGCCGAGGTTAAGGATAGTCAGCAACGCCAGCACGATAAACACGACTAAAGGAATGCTGCGGTGTAGGAACCACGCAATCGCTGCGGTCATGATGATTGGTGCTGCCGGTGGCATCCATTTGAAAATATCCACCACGAAT
The DNA here is from genome assembly GCF_052037695.1 of Vibrio sp. WZ-1. Lineage (NCBI taxonomy): Bacteria > Pseudomonadati > Pseudomonadota > Gammaproteobacteria > Vibrionales > Vibrionaceae > Vibrio > Vibrio sp. WZ-1. Next base: position 115,589 of record NZ_JBQEQR010000062.1, read on the forward strand.
AGAATGATGGTTTCGAGAAAAATAGAGATAGCATCAAAGAAACCCGACGCGTTCATGGTTAACCAATCCACGCCTGTTTCCATCCATTCGCCCAACGGAAGTTTGTTGTCCGTAATAAAATTCACAATAAAACCTTTGTGTTAAAAGGCGGGCGTCGCTGCCCACCTTTTCCTAAAGAGAGGAATGATTAAGCGTTTGTTTTTAGGTAAGAAGTAATCGCTTGTTTTGCGTCTTTACCATCCAGCGTCTTCACGCCTTCTAGCCACGCTTCAAATTGTTGTGGGTTAGCATTCAACCATTCTTGTGCCGCTTTCGCTGGCTTTTGTTTTTGGTTTAGAATCGCTTCCATCAACTGGTTTTCCATCTCTAGACTGAACTCTAGATTCTTAAGCAGTTGACCCACGTTTTGACACTCAGATAGGTAGTCTTGGCGCACGTTGGTGTAAACATTTGCACCGCCGTAGTTAGGTCCAAAGAAGTCGTCACCGCCAGATAGGTATTCCATCTCAACATTGCTGTTCATTGGGTGTGGTGCCCAACCTAGGTAAACGATCCATTGGTTACGACGCACAGCACGAGACACTTGAGACACCATGCCCGCTTCGCTTGATTCCACTAGGCTGAAGTCTTTCAAGCCGAATGCATCGCTGTCGATCATATCTTGGATAAGGCGATTGCCATCGTTACCCGGCTCAATGCCGTAGATGCGGTCTTTGAATTTGTCGGCATGTTTTGCCAAGTCAGCAAAGCTTTTCACGCCAGCGTCGTACACATACTTTGGCACGGCTAGAGTGTATTTCGCGCCTTCTAGGTTTGCACGAACGGTTTCCACTGTGCCAGCTTCACGGTACTTGGCGATATCGCCTTCCATGGTTGGCATCCAGTTACCTAGGAATACGTCAATGTCGCCGTTTGCCATTGAAGAGTACGTCACAGGTACAGATAAAAGATCGGTCTTGGTTTTGTAACCCAAGCCTTTGAGCAGTTCAGAGGTAACAGCTGTGGTTGCAGTAATGTCTGTCCAGCCTACATCGGCAAATCGAACAGTTTCACATTGGTTAGCGTAAGCACCTGTCGCTACTGCACTCAGCGCGATAGATGAAAAGATTTTTGTCATCGTAGACATGTTTAAATTCCTTGTAATGATTACTGACTTTATGAGATTGAGCTTAAGTCTCTTTTTGGCGGACGCATTCTTTGCGTCTCTTGCCAGTTCGGAGCAATCCAAACCGGTGTGTTATTCGATTCTTCGAGTACGTTCCCCAAGATCATGTCCGCGGCACGCTCTGCGACCATGATGGTTGGTGCGTTTAAGTTGCCATTCGGAATGGTTGGGAAGATGGATGAATCCACTACGCGCAAGCCTTCAATGCCGCGCACTTGGCAGGCTTCATTCAGAACTGCCATTGGGTCATCGTCTGCGCCCATTTTGCAGCTACACGATGGGTGGTAAGCACTTTCTACATTTTGCTTCACCCATTCATCAATCGCCTCATCGCTGGTGATGTTCAGACCAGGTTGAATCTCTTCACCGCGGAACGCATCCATTGCAGGTTGATTGAGGATTTCACGCGTTAGACGAATACAGTCTCGCCAATCCTGCTTATCTTGTTCCGTCGAGATGTAGTTGAACTCGATTTTTGGCTTGTCATTTGGGTTGGCAGAAACCACTTCGACACTGCCGCGACTCTCTGGCTTGTTTGGACCAACATGCACTTGGAAGCCGTGACCATCAAATGCCGCGCGTCCGTCATAACGCATTGCTGCTGGTAGGAAGTGATATTGAATGTTTGGCGATTTCAAGCCTTCACGAGAACGGATGAACGCACACGATTCAAAGTGGTTAGTTGCTCCCAGACCTTTGCGCGTCAGAATCCACTCCGTACCAATCAAACCTTTGCTGATCAAACCTAACTTGCTGTTTAGCGTGATCGGTTGTTTGCAGTGATACTGGAAATACACTTCAAGATGGTCTTGCAGGTTCTTACCCACACCTTCTAGTGCGTGTATCACTTCGATACCTGCTTTCTTAAGTACAGACTTGGGACCAATACCCGAGAGTTGCAGCAGTTGTACTGAACCGATAGAACCTGCGCTCGACACAACCTCTTTGTTGGCGAAACACTGTTTGATTTTGCCAGATTGTTCAAACTCAATGCCGACCGCTTTCTTGCCTTCAAGCAAAATGCGATGAGCCGTTACGCCTTTCATCAAGGTGAAGTTGCTGCGCTTTTTTGCACGGCTTAAGTAAGCGTTAGATGTAGAGGCTCGCACACCTTTGTCTACCGTCATATGCATAGGACCGAAGCCCTCTTGCTGATAGCCGTTGTAGTCTTGCGTTTCTGGGTAGCCTGCATCTTTACCCGCTTCAATAAACGCTTGGTAAAGTGGGTTCAACTTCATGTCGTTGCCGTTGCACGTCCCTACAGGACCACTGTCGCCACGGTATTCGTCAGCGCCGCCTGTCCAAGTTTCCGCTTTACGGAAGTACGGCAGACACGCTTGGTAGTTCCAGCCTTTCGCGCCTTCTGCTTCCCATTCGTCAAAGTCACAAGCATGACCACGAACATAAACCATGCCGTTGATCGAAGAGCTACCGCCCAAAACCTTGCCGCGTGGACAATGCAGTTGGCGTCCGTCTAGTCCATCTTCCGCTACAGTTTCAAACTGCCATGCGTACTTTTCGGTGTTCATTGGATAAGACAGCGCCGTTGGCATTTGAATGAAGATACTCTTGTCTGAGCCACCCGCTTCTAGCAGCAAGACTTGATGTTGACCGCTTTCACTCAAACGATCCGCTAAGACACAGCCTGCCGAGCCAGCACCGACGATGATGTAATCGTAGTGTTGTTGCATTACAAATCCTCCAGACTGATTACGCGTAAGGGCTATCGAAGTCACCCAAATGCACTAACACGCTCTTGGTTTGGGTGTAATGCTTGAGGGTTTCGACGCCGTTTTCACGTCCAATGCCAGACAGTTTGTAACCGCCAACTGGCATTTCAGCTGGAGAATCACCCCAGGTGTTAATCCAACAAATACCGGCTTGGATTTGATGAATGACGCGGTGTGGACGAGAGAGGTTTTGCGTGAACACGCCAGCTGCCAATCCGTAATCGGTGTTGTTAGCGCGTGCAATCACTTCGTCTTCGTCACTGAACTTGAGCACTGACATCACGGGACCAAAGATCTCTTGCTGCACATGCGGCATGTCGTCTTCGCAATCAGTGAAAACCGTTGGCACAACAAAATTACCGCTCGCCAAACCGTTTTCTGTGACTTTGTAGCCTCCAGTCAGCAGCGTTGCGTTGCTTGCTTTCGCTTGTTCAATTGCGGAAAGGACTTTTGATTCGTGTTCTTTGGAAATTAGCGCGCCGATTTGGGTTTGCTCATCAAGCGGATCGCCAACCACCAGCAGCTCAGTACGCTTCTTAAGTTGATCGACAAACTCATCATAAATACCTTCATGAACGAACACGCGAGTACCGTGCGTACAGACCTCACCTTGGGTGTAGAAGTTTGCAACCATTGCAGCAGAAACCGCGTCGTCTAACTTGGCATCATCAAAAATGATCATTGGAGACTTACCGCCTAGCTCCATTGTGACTTGCTTCAGCGTCGCCGCGCTGTCACCCATCACCACTTTGCCCGTACCGGATTCACCCGTGAAAGAGATTTTAGCGATGTCTGGATGTGCGGTGAGCATCTGCCCTACTCGGTAATCACCTTGAATGACGTTGAACACGCCATCTGGTAATCCCGCTTCGCTGTAGATTTCTGCCAATTTGAGTGCGGTTAACGGGGTTTCTTCTGATGGCTTAAAGATCATCGCATTACCCGCAGCAAGCGCAGGTGCAGACTTCCACATTGCGATTTGAATTGGGTAGTTCCACGCCCCAATCCCCGCACAAATACCCAGAGGTTCGCGGCGAGTGTAGAAAAACTGGGATTCATTCAGCGGTTGCTGTTCGCCATGCATGCTAGGCGCAAGACCTGCGTAGTACTCGATCACATCCGCGCCCGTTGCAATGTCTACGCAATTCGCTTCTTGGATTGGCTTGCCCGTATCCGCCACTTCTAGTGCCGCTAATTCGTCGTTTCTTTCACGAAGTATCGCCACCGCTTTAAGCAAAATGCGGCTTCGTTCTGTCGCCGTCATGGCAGACCAAATCGCAAAACCGCGCTTGGCAGATTCAATTGCCGCTTGCATATCTTGCTGGTTAGCCTGCTTCACATTCGCAAGCGGTTCACCATTGGCGGGATTGTATGTGGTGAAGTGTTCTTCTGAGCATCCTAGGTGCATGGCACCATCGATGTAGTGTGCTTTCATATCCATTTGAAGGTTTGACTCTTTATTTTAGTTTTGAGTAGAACGTGAGCTGTTTATCGAGATAGTCGTTGATGATGACGCGTGCTTTCTCGGCATCGATGCCTTGCGGGTTGAGCGTTCCGCGCAGCCAAATGCCATCAATCAGTGACGCAATACCATGCGCTACTAGCTCTGCTTGGTCTTGATCCAGTAACGCTTTTAATTCTTTTTTTAGGTGAGAAAGTAGACGTCTTTCATTCACTCGTTGCAGACGTTTGAGCTGTGCGTCATGCATGGAGTAAGACCAGAATGCCAACCAAGTTTTTGCCACTTGGTTCTCGGCTTGGAAACCCACAAAGTTGCCGTCGATGATGGCATTAATACGTTGATGATGCGCATCAGCCGGTAGTTGGCTTAGGTTCTCTTTGATGGTGGCAGAAAGCTGGCGCAGGATCTCACGCATGGTCTCTTCTAACAGACCGTGCTTTCCACCGAAATAGTGATTAATGATCCCCGTTGATACCCCTGCTTCTTTGCTGATCAACGAGATACTCGCGGCGTGTAAACCAACTCTGTCAATGACCGACATCGTCGCTTTGACTAGCTGCGGTTTTCTGATTTCAGGCATCCCAACCTTGGGCATTTTGCATCCTTGTTATTTTTAATTGAACGGTTAGTTAAATATAAAATGCCTTAAATTTAGTTCGAACTCAAACTAATTATCTAGAAAAAATGACAGAAACAGTCGAATTATTTCGACAACAATCATTACTAAAACTTGAGAAAAGGTAGAATTTATGAAGATTTAACACGTAAAAACAGAAACATAAAATCCATTAAAATCAACAATTAGAACATTTATAACGCAAATTATAGATACAAAGACTCATGAGAACTCCGTTCTTATCAAAAGTACAAACAAAGACAAATGCAATGAACTCAAATATTTTCTACACATTTTATTTTTAAGTTTGTTAATTGACCAAGGAATGGCATACCACTTCACCTCAGCGAATCCTCAGCACCAAAATGTAAACGTTTCGTGTCCGTTAAAATCGCTCAGTACAGCAAGGAAAACAACGAACCGGAATAGCTAGGTGCCTCCGAGTTGTTTGAAGATCCTATTTAGTTAACTAAGAGCGAGCTTCAGCAAAACTACATTCATTTCTCCGCCCGATATTTCTGCTGAATTTGATTCAGCAATCAAAAAGATCATTAAAACCCCCTCTAATGAGCATATTGATCACAACTCATACCAGCCTGCTTTGCTCAAAAATAGAGCAATTTATATAATAATGCTGAATCGATTCAGCAATACTTAGATTTGAAAAATAAATAAGGAATAAAGGATGAAAAATTCGTACATCGCTTGTACCGCTATGCTACTTGGACTCACTACCCTACCTGTTTCTTCAGCAGAATTTGTTCTAACTAATTCTGCTTCAAATCAAGATGTTGGAGATTGGAAAATGACTAGTCGCTCCCTCGGCTTTAATCCAGACTTGCCCTTCAGCATTGAAAAAAAACGTTTGCACGGTGGAAAACAATTTGGTGTTGATGTTCTCGTCATAGACAACGGCATTTTGGAAGTTACGCTTATCCCTACTCGTGGGATGGGCATCTTTGATGTCAAAATGGATGGAGAGCGAATTCTTGGCTGGGACTCACCTGTCAAAGAGATCGTAAACCCAGCATTCATCGAGCTGGAAAGTCGCAATGGTCTTGGTTGGCTCGATGGATTCAATGAAATGCTTGTACGTTGTGGGTATGAATGGACAGGTCACCCGGGCGTTGATGATAACGGTCAGCTTCTAAGCCTGCATGGTCGAGTCCAAAATACACCCGCTTCTACAGTAAAAGTGATCATTGATGATAATCCCCCACACAGAATTAGGGTGCAAGGTACCGTTTCAGAACGCACTTTCAAAAAAGCAGAACTGGTGACTCATACAGAGTTATCAATACTGCCAGGTAGCAACTCATTCTCTCTACACGATAAGTTAACCAACATGTCTGACTACGATGACGAGTACCAGATTATTTACCACTCTAACTTTGGTAGACCTATTCTTGAAAAAGGGGCGAAGTTTTCCGCAGCAGTCAAGGAAGTCTCTCCATTCAACAACTATGCAAAGGCGGGCTTAGATAGTTGGCAAACCTATCAAGGACCAACAAAAAGCTATGATGAAATGGTTTTTAACTTGAAGCCAATAGGTGACGATTCCGGACAAAGTTTAGCGGTGCTTCACAACAAAAAAAGCGATAAAGGTGTGGCGCTCAGTTATAACGTAGAGCAACTGCCTGTGCTGACACTATGGAAAAATACCGATACATACAAACAGGGTTATGTGACTGGCATTGAGCCCGGAACCAGTTACGCCTACAACACGAAGTACCAACGCCCATTAGGCTTAGTTCCGACCATACGAGCAGGTGAAAGCAAACACTTTGATCTAACTTATTCAGTACTTAGAAACCAAAATGAAGTCAAACAAGCACTCACTGAAGTCGCTAAAATCCAACAGGGTCAAAAAGTGGAACTGATCAACAAACCACTCGTAAACCTAGATAATTAACAATGCTTCGGCAATAAAAGGAGCCGCGAGGTGCGGCTCTTAAATTAGAGCTTTGAATCAAGTTTATCATCCGAGAGCACTTCACCCCTTTTGAGAGTTATGAAAAATAGACAATTCACGTAGTCCATTGTAGCTGTATAGGTATTAACCCGAATTAGTGTCATTTATTTGATCTTCAGGTTCACTCGTACACTTTCTGTACCACACACTCGGTTTCTCCTTGAGGTTTGTCACTGTCGCAAAATGGCAATTTTTAAAATTCATTCCCCTTTATCTTACTTATCAACTTGTTTGAATTAGGAAAAAGAAATGAAAGCACGTAATGCCCTTTTGATTTTATTGACGAGCACGATTGGCTTTAATGCTTACGCGATTACAGACGCTAGTAAGATTGGTGCGAATGCAGGTGCGATGAGTTACTGCTACGATCACATTGCATCTAGCAAAGACAAATCAAAATACCGCTTGCTCAAGCTAAAGACCTTGGAAGAGTATCAAGATCTGGATAGTGGTGACCGCGCAAGAGCGCTGGTAATGAAGAAAGCCGCTGAAGATGGAGATTACCTAGGTGACCCGCTGGATAAGTCTCGCTGTAATAGCCTACGAAAAATGTTGTTTGTGAAATACTAGTAACACCAAATTACTACAAAGCCACCACTGTTTAGTGGTGGCTTTTTTCTAGAGATTTGCCCTCAAGCGTTTCAAGTAACCATTTCTATCGCAACAGTGCATGCACTAAACCGAAGCCTTACTAAATAAGGTACCCAAACTCCCTTACACGAGTTTCGAGCCTACTCTCTACCTCAAGTGAGCTTAAGTCTGTCAGCTACAAAAACGGACTTTCACATGCCCAGGAATGAAAGGATTAAGTGACTTCCATACATGAATCGTTAAAACAAAAACCGCACTTAACAAAGTGCGGTTTTTAAAAGGCAGGGTTCTAAAATAGAAACTACATCAGCGCAAGTTCTGCCTTATAGGCTTGAATGATCTTTTCTGCTGACTGATCAATATCTTGTTCTGATGTGTGATAGTTGAGCACCGAGAACAACATGGTTTTTAGACCTTTATAACCTGATGTTGATGGGTATAAGAATCCCTCTTGCTGCAACCGATGTACGACACGATCAGTAAGTTCATTGCGATATTCATCATCACCAATGCCAAACTGCGCAGAGAATCGGTTAGACACCACATCATTAAGGATGGTAACCCCCTGTACTTGCGCCAACTTATCTGCCATACGCTTTGCTAACGTGACACAATTGTCTAGATGAGCAACAATACCCTCTTTACCCAATGACTTGAATGCAGCATAAACAGGTAAACCTCGTGCACGTCGTGATGCCGCGATGCCAAAGTTGATCGCATTTCGGTCCGGTTTCTCCATGGCATCATTCAAGTAATCCCCCATATTACTACCACCCATCGCACTCGTAATTTTGCTAGGGTCTTTAACAATTACCATGCCGCAATCGTAAGGCATGTTAAACCATTTATGACCATCAGTATCAATCGAGTCCGCTCGCTCAATGCCTTTCAATAGATGTTTCTGGCTGTCGCTCGCTGCAGCCCAAAGGCCAATCGCACCATCAACATGCAACCACGCGTTTTCATGCGCTGCGACCGCATCTGCGATTTCATCAAATGGGTCAAAGGCACCGGAATCGATACAACCAGCCTGAGCACAAACTAGCGTAGGTCCATTGCAATCAGACAGAACTCGGTTCAGCTCTGATGGAATCAATCGCAGATTGCTGTCTGTCGGTACTTTTTTAATACATTCGACTCCAAGACCAATCATGGAAAGCGCTCGCTTGATAGTTGAATGGATTTGGTCACTCACCACTACGTTGATGCGTGGTGCACCATACAGACCTTTTGTCGCTACGTCCCAATCAGCATTTGCGAGTAACGAGTTACGTGCAGTGATCAGAGATGTGTAAATTGCCTCTTGCGCTCCTGAGGTAAAGCCAACTGCCGAGCCTTGTGTAAGACCCAGCAAGTCAATCATCCACTCAGCTGCGGTTTCTTCAGCGACTGCCATCGCAGGGCTAGAAACATAGTAAGGGACATTCTGGTCCCAAGCACTGACTAACCAATCAGCCGCTAAAGACGCTGGAAATGTACCGCCAATTGCGTAACCAAAGAAACGGGGGCCACCTGACGCTACTAGGCCGGCATCCAGTGCATTCACCATATCATCAATGACTTTTCCTGGTTCACTCGCACCACTCGGTAAATCACCTCCAATCAACTCTCTTAGCTGCTGAGATGTGGTTTCTTTATCAACAGGACGCTCGCCTAGTGACTCTAGGTAAGCGGTCGCATGTTCTAGTGAACGTTCTAGTAAAGGGCGGTAGTCTTTGAAATGATGAGACATAATGTTTCTCTCTGTTGTCGGAAATTATCTTCAATATACCGCCTGCAGCCGAGATTAATTGCCACATCACGACAAGTACAAATTAAGCTTGCTGGCTTTTTTACACATAAAAAAACGGCACTCAATGAGCGCCGCTAGTGTAGGAAGTAACTTATTTATAGAGTGTTTTTGTATACAACACCGTCTTTCATGATTAGCTTCTGTGTCTCTGTATTTGCGACACACTCAACGCCATCAAGGGGGTTACCATCAATGATCAACAAGTCTGCATAAGCACCCTCGACGATTTGTCCCAGTTTTCCTTCTTGGTACGGGTGTTGGTATGTCGACATTTCAAATAGGCGCCCACAGTTCGACGTTGCCATGCGAAGCGCTGTAATGGTATCGAACGTTTTTTCAATCGCACTAAGCTCATTCAATTGCGTTGCATGGACGTTGGTTTCACCTACACAGTCGGTACCAAACGCTAGGTTTTGAATATCGTACTTTTTGATAAGCTCTGCAGATTTAAACATTGCTTTGCCTACTCGCTCAGTTTTGCGATAAGTCTCTTCGTTTGGTAGCGGAATCTTACGCTCTGCAATTAAAGATGAAGTAAAGTAAGATGGAATAACCCAAATACCTTTCTCTTTAATCGTTTGAGCGATGTCGTCATCCATGATAGTTGCATGCTCGAAGGACATCACACCTGCCTCTGCCGCTCTTCTCATTGCATCTGCGGTATGAATATGAGCAGCGACATACGTACCGTAATCACTAGCAGCTTCAACGGCGGCTTTCATTTCATCCAGTGTGTATTGCAGCGTGTCTAGTGGATCAAACGTTGAAGATGCGCCGCCGCCAGCCATGATTTTGATCTGAGATGCACCCATGAATAGTTGTTCACGAACCGCTTTGAGCACCTCCGCTCGGCCATCAGCTACTTTCATCGCCCCTAACTTCATCATTGGCGAATCTTCATGCCCGTTTGCTAAACGTTCTTGAGCTTGATTTTGACGGTAATCTGAATGACCACTAGTTTGAGAAATTGCCGCCATTGATGGCAGAATGCGAGGACCTTTTGCATAGCCATTATCGATGCTTTTCTTCAAACCAAGGGTGTTACCAGCAACATCTCGAATCGTAGTAAAGCCACGCATTAACATTTCTTCAGAGATCTTTGCTGAGCGAATCGCCACTTCTTCACGAGTCATCGTATCAATTACGTTAAAAGGTGCAGATAACGTGATGTGTACGTGTGCATCAATTAAGCCAGGCATTACTGTTTTACCCTCAGCATCAATCACTTGCTCAGCATTCGAGTCATCCACTTTCCCGAGTTGTGTGATTAGATTGTTTTCAATCAGAATGTCTACGTTCTTTTGAAGTTGCTCATCGACACCGTTAAATACATTTGCATTTTTAATTACGATACTCATGGTTTCTATCTCCGAATCAATTGTCTCAATACAGGTGCATCATATCGAGCTATTCGAATCCATAATTGCCATTTCACGACAGCGTTTCACTTTGCTGAACAGAGCAATTTTTATGAGCAAGCAGTTATGATTAACGATAGAAAAAGAGCCACATAATGCGGCTCTTGATTATTTATTGCTTATGAATCTGGGTCATCATCAATAACGACATCGCCAGTTTGTGAGTTATAAAAAATAGATAGTTCTGGTAAGTGATTATAATTGTAGCGACATTGACCATTGCCTATATAGTTCGCTTGATATTCTGACTGATTAACATCGTTTGACGTAGAAACTGTTGGCGGCTCAACGAAAAGTACATTCCATACTGAAATACAGTCATCACTATTATCAAGTCTTGGATCTGACTCAAATGGAGGCCATTGTTGAGCTGGAAATCCCCAACGATTTATATCTAGTTGATCTTCAGGCCCGTCACCGTAGATTTGAAGATTATCCGCAGGACCACCACCATTCATAGCCATCGCTTTAGAGTGTGCAAGGCTAATGGCCGTTTTAAAAGATGCACCGCTTCTTTGAACTGAAGCGACATGTGTGTCTGTAGTGACACCTAAAAACCGTGGGGCAGCGACCACAGCAAGAATGCCAAGAACTACGATGACGACAACAAGTTCAATTAACGTGAAACCTTTCACTTTCATCGTGTGTTTACCCATTATTGTTTTTTGTTTTTCCATTCTTGCACTTTTTAACATGATAAAAATCACAGCGCACTAAAAATCCAACTTTGCTCACGACAATTGACAAAAAATTCAATAACGAAAATTAACATTTCACTTATAACGTGCACTTTTAAATTTCGACGCCTTCAAATAGATTTGCTACTGTGAGTAGCATCTAATTAGATGTGTCGAAGAATCCAAGAAAGGTAAAAAATGCACTATCTAAAGAACTATTGGTTAAGTATCACTTTTGCTCTAATTAGCGGTTTATGTATTGCGCTCTACTCTACTACTCCGTCTTATATAGATGAGAATGGTTTTCTAGTCGAGGCTTTTGGGTTCATACCTCTATTTTGGTTTTTTCTATTGCTATCGGCTATCGCCTTGCTCATTACTTACTGGCGAAATAAAAATAGTTTAACCAAATAACGAACAAGCTCACGGCCGCATACGGAGATGGATATTTGAAGAATAACGGATTAGATCATCAAGGCTACATCATCAACCCGTGCTCACAAGATTGTATTCAACCTGAGTTTACTCACCTCATTGAAACAGCCCTGCAATCATTGCAATCAAGCCTTACTGGCACGCTTCATAGCGTTTACTTGTATGGCAGTATCGCAAAAGGCAGCGCTATACCTTTTCTATCAGACTTGGATCTGTCGTTGGTCTTTAATGAACCAATCCGTAGCGAAGAGGCCAAGTACCTAGCCCAGCTCTCACTCGATCTTCAGCTGCAATTCCCTATCGTCAGTAAGATTGACTTTGACCCAGGCCATGTTGAAGAAATTGTTAACTCTAGAGAAAAGTATCGATGGCAGTTTTGGCTGAAACATTGTTGCTGCTGCATCTGGGGAGAAGACCTCTCTGTTGACTTCTGCAAACATAAGCCAGATATCAGAATTGCACACGAGCTTAATCATGATCTAGCGGCTTTCGTCACCTCAATTGAAAATAACTCAGATTTGACGGAAGCGATCAAAAGTAAATCGATCGCAAAGAAGATATTACGAACAGCTTATTATCTCATCGCACATAAAGACGACAGTTGGTACACAGAGCTCCAAAAGTGCTCAGAAAGTCTCTTAAAATTCTACCCTGATGATCAACAACCGATTCATGATGCAATGCGTTTAGCTGTAGGCGAAGCGACCAATTCCACTTTAGCAATTAATATTTATCAAACATTTGGTACTAAGCTCGCACAAAAGCTAAATGGCGTGTCGTTATATTCGAGTCCGTAACTAAGTAAACATGAAGCAAATAGGTTTCGTGCAATTCTCGCTCACTATTCACCAAGTTCGATCTAAATCTCTGGCGTATAAAGAGATAGCACGCTTATATTCCTTAATCGCGTCACTACTGGTGGTTGAAACCAGTAGTTCTAGCAGCAGAGATGTCGCTTCTTTATGCAAACCAAGGTTATAAAGGCACATGGCGTAAAAAGGCTGGACTTCTATCGCGTTGGGGTACTCGCTCATAGTTTGTTCGAAATAACTCAACGCCTCGGAATAGTTACCTAAGCTACGATAGGTACTCGCTAATCCAAATAAAGCATCAAACCTTTCCTGCGATGAGAGCCTTCCAGACAATGATGATAAGTAGTGGTTAATAGCATCTCGCTCTTTTCCTTCGTTATCGTACGACCAAGCTATTTGCAAGTGAGCCTTAGACGCATAGCTCTCGTCATTTAATAGAGTAGATAACAAAGCTCGCGACTCTTGATACTTAGCTTCTTTTCGTAACTCGATTGCTCGCTTGATGATAGTGTCCATAGTTTTCCTCTAAATATACATCTGCGTAAATGCGCCTTGAGCCCTAAAAAACATGCTTAAAACATTACGCGATAAAATCAGATTACTAGTGTTCATCTTCTTTAGATAGTTTGGCATACCGAGTGTAGTATCCGATAGGCTGGATAAAAAGACTAGTGTAACTATTGTCCTCTCGGGTAACTGTGTTCGTTGACATTACAACATACCAATTTGATATTAAAAGAAATGAAGATGAAGGGTAAAGGAAGTTACAAACGCCAATTTTCCAACAACTTTGATGTAGAAGAAGAGCACAGAACAATCGTAGTAGCCTCAACACAATCAAATTAAATATCTGTTAAAATAACAATGTAGCCCTACCCCACAATATAATAGGCTTGAAATAGGGCTTATTTACATTAGAAATTGAGCGCTAGGCCAGCGTACAAAGTGCTAGTATCAGATTCAATAATTCTGTACCCACCTTTTAGCGATAAATGTTCAGTGACTACCATGCCAAGTTCTCCGCCTAAAGTTAGCCCAGAACCAACCGAATCAGCCAAATCGATGTTTTTGGTTACTCCACCCATAGTGTAGTTTGCTTTACCAGAGGCAGAGACGCTGGCATAACCTACCTGCCCTGCGACGAAAAAACGGCCTAAGTAGAACTTTGGTTTATAACTTAGGTTTATTGCCGTTAAATCAAGCTCACCAGACCCTTTGATACCAAGCGTCGCGTCATCAAAACTGTACTTCGCACTCCCTGCGTTTATATATTCAATTTCAAAAGCGTTGACCCAATTACTTGAGGAAGGAAGTTGATAACCAAGTTGTAGTGCATATCCGGCATCTTCTGATTTGGTTGCTAAAGGTATTTCCGGAAAACTTGACTGGATATAATCAACGCCAATATAAAAATTTGAGGCTTGAGTTGCCGCGATAGCGGAGCCTGAAGACAAAGCAGCGATAGTGAGTACTGTAAGTATTTTTTTCATGTAATGATCTTCTAAAGTTAGTGATTAATAATTACCCCTTAGGCACTTGAAGGTGCTACTTCCAATACAGAGCAAGCCAATTTTTCGACATAATGCTCCATATCGTTACTTTGGGGATAAATGATTATTTAAATGAGAACTGTAAGCCAAGACTGACGCCAGTCTCTCTCTCTTTTCGTTTTGCGAAATCGATACCAGCAGTGATCCCAAATACGGACCCAAATTGAAAGGTATTGTTAATAGATAACTCATTTCTAGGAACATCAAGGAAATCATGTTGATAAATCAGCCCTAAAGCCCAGTGGGTTGCAATTTGAGCTTTAATACCGGTTGAACAATAGATGCCCTCATCAGAGTGATTTGGTGCATAGTCACTCTCAGTACGATAATTAACAGCACCACATGACAAAGGAATAGATAGAGAAGGCGTAATCAATGGCGAGAAACCAAGACCAAGTTGCCACTTGTCAATACTCGTTGAAAAGCGAGTTCCAAAGTCAGCGTAGCCATCAAGGTATAAGTTTTTGTACAAGTTTGCATTGATAGCCAAATATAAGCCACCGAGGTTTTTGCTCTCTTTATTTGAGTATTGGTTATCAGTATAAGGGGCGATAGATGTAGCTGCGTAATGAGTATTTTGATAGCCAAAGCCTACATGAGAGTAATTCCCTGCAACGTTGCTATCGGCTAGAGCTGCAAGTGGCATTATTGCAAGAATAAGAGCCAGTTTCATAGTGTATATCCATTTTAGCAAGCAATAAAATAAGTGATACCAATCATACAGTTAACGGGGTGGTCTACTTACTTTGTAATCGGACATTTTTACATGGAGTTTAGGACTGGATGGTATATTTGTGTGAAGGACAGCAATATTTAAAACAAAAAGTTTGGATTCGTCATTAAATAAAAATAAGCCCAGGCTAACCTAGGCTCATTAATTGTTAGTTAGAATGAAGACTTAGAAGAAACCAAGTGGATTAACACTATAGCTTACCACCATATTTTTGGTATTTTGGTAGTGATCTAGCATCATTTTATGCGTCTCACGGCCAATACCAGATTTTTTATAGCCACCAAATGCAGCATGTGCCGGGTAAGCGTGGTAACAGTTTACCCAAATTCGTCCAGCTTCAATATCACGAGCCATGCGATATGCTTTGTTACTATCTCGGGTCCAGACTCCTGCACCCAGGCCGTACTCGCTGTCATTTGCGATTTGAAGGGCTTCTTCCATAGTTTTGAAAGTAGTGACCGCAACAACAGGGCCAAAAATTTCTTCTTGGAAGATGCGCATATCGTTAGTGCCTTTCAACAAGGTTGGCTCTACAAAATAACCATTTTCTGCCGAGCTCTCCCCACCCGCAAGAAGTTCAGCGCCTTCTTCAAGACCAAGACCAATGTAGCCACGAATCTTATTAAACTGCTCTTCTGAAACTTGAGAACCAACTTGTGTGTCAGTATCTAATGGATTACCTTGCTTAATCGTTTTCATTCGGTCAAGCAATTTAGCCATGAATCGGTCATAGATAGACTCTTGAATTAACAAGCGCGATGGACAAGTACATACTTCACCTTGGTTAAAGAAAGCAAGAAGTACGCCTTCAACACACTTATCAACATAACTATCTTCATGGTCGAAAATATCTTCCATAAAGATATTTGGTGATTTACCACCTAACTCGACGGTTGAAGGAATAAGACTGTCTGCTGCACATTTTAAGATGTGTTGCCCCACTTCTGTTGAACCTGTAAATGCGATTTTTGCAATTCGGTCGTGAGTTGCAAGAGCCTGACCAGCTTCTGCGCCCATACCGTTTACGACATTAACAACACCAGCAGGTAAAAGATCTTCTAGTAATTCCATCAGAACTAGAATCGACGCTGGTGTTTGTTCCGCAGGTTTCAATACCACACAGCAACCAGCAGCAAGCGCCGGGGCCAATTTCCATGCTGCCATTAACAGTGGGAAGTTCCAAGGAATAATTTGACCAACAACGCCAACAGGTTCTGGAAAATGGTAAGTAGCAGTATGGTTATCTAATTCAGCTGCAGTACCCTCCTGAGCTCTAATGCAACCCGCGAAGTAGCGAAAGTGGTCAACAGTTAATGGAATATCCGCAGCTAGTGTTTCTCGTACTGGTTTACCGTTGTCCCATGTTTCTGCGACAGCTAACATTTCTGAGTTTGCTTCAATACGATCTGCAATTTTAAGTAGTAGGTTAGAACGCTCGGTAACAGATGTCGCTGCCCAAGTCGATTTTGCAGCATGTGCTGCGTTTACAGCTAGATCGATATCTTCTTTTGTGGATGCAGGGATCTGACAAATAACTTCGTTATTTACAGGTGAAGTATTAGTAAAGTAATTCCCAAGAACAGGATCGATCCATTGCCCACCGATGAAGTTAGCGTATTTTTCTTTAAAGTTAACCACAGCATTTTCTGTATTTGGTTTTGAATACAGCATGTATATACCCTCCGATTTTATATTTAATTAGTATGCCGGAAATTATGCTTTAATTATCTGCAATTCAAATATAAACTCAGTTTAATAATCAAAACTCAATCACAAAAAAAACACTAACAAACAACCACTTAAACAATATTGCAAACATTTTCGTCTGATTTACCATGTTATTTAGTCCTATTTTAAATAGCCAATAATTTAGAGTTATAACTCTAAAAAAGTAATGAAGAAAACTGACCATAGCAATTAAGACAACTGCACTAAGCAAATGTGACAAAATCAGTCGTACTTTTATCTATCCCATTGATATATATAAATTTACCTTTTCTCTATCTAATAAGTTGAATATTGATAAACATCACAAATAAAACATAATTACTCCACTTTATTTAAGGAGATCTTATGCATGAAAAAGGTATATCTAGCAGGCCCTGAGGTTTTTTTAAAAGATTCAATTGAAATCGGCGCTAAAAAAAAGGAGCTTTGTAAAAAGTACGGATTTATCGGTTTGTATCCATTAGATAACGAGATTGATATAAATGGGGTATCGAAAGAAGCTATAGGTCTTAAAATATCACGTGCTAATGAAGCACTCATTTTATCGGCAGATGCTGTTATCGCGAATTTAACTCCATTTAGAGGAGCAAGCGCTGATGTTGGAACCGTATATGAAGTAGGGATGGCAAAAGGGTTGCGCAAAGTAATACTTGGCTACACTCATGACGAACGTAAATTTCTACAAAGAAACATTGATGAGCTAAACAAAGTAAGCTTCTCCGATGGTGAATATAAAGATAAGAATAACATGGTGATTGAAGATTTCGACCTAGTTGACAACTTAATGATTGATGGCGGTATGACCTATTCAATATTGAAGAATGAGACATTGAATGAAGACGATAAATATCGGTCACTAACACTATTTGAAGAGTGCTTGCTACAACTTCATCGACATTATTACCCACTAGCAAAAAACATTTAAATTAAAGAGGAATGCACATGATTTCGTTCACCGAAGACATGCTAAACATAATGCTACCAATAATTAAAAAATATCACATGCAAATTCCAATCTTACTAGCAACGGAATCTGTAGAGTACCGAGTTGTTTCAGTAAACAGTTCGGTTATGGATTTTGAGTCTAACGGCGTCCTAGTTAGTGTCGAAGTTGGCGGGAAGTTACTTCTAGAAAATGGCACTTCATTAGAGTATGCCATAAAAAATGGTACAGCTAATTTAACAGAGTTAGCAAAATCAGAACTTTTAACTAACTCAATTTAAATAAATAGTGCACCTTACGTCTGTTGGCTTATATATTAAAAACTACTATTAGTGTAATGTTGCATACTCTTACGATATTCAGTTGGTGTCATGTTTTGATACTTTTTAAAAAGGCCCCGAAAGTGGTTGGTATCATTGTACCCAATTTCGTTACAAATCCGCTCTATAGAGTATTCGGTTCTATTCAATTTCTCTCGTGCTAAAGCAATTCGGATCCTCTGTATATAGTTTATTGGAGTTTCTCCCGTTGCTATTTTAAAGCGACGTTTCATTTGCCGCTCACTTAAAAAACAGTGACTAGCACATTTAACGACATTCAGTTGAGCAGAGTCTTGTTCGTGCATCCAGTCTTGTAGGGCATGAATCAGTTGATCATTATGCTGCCTAAACTCTACAAAATCGGAATGAGATACTTGCTGTTCCTCTGTCACTTCCCCTTTTAAAAAATGATCACATTTTTCTTTGTGGTTTGAGCCAAAAAGCCCATCAAGAACAAGCATTATTGCTTGATAATACTCACCAACACTAGAAGTACATATCAAGTTATCTTCGCGAGTTATTTTAATATGCGGTTGCAATTTTACCTTGGGATACAGATCGCGGAATAAATGGCTGTGAACCCAATGCGTAGTAGCAGTTTTGCGGTTGAGTACGTTCAATTGAGCAAGGAGAAAAGCACCTGTACATAATGAAACAACATACGAAGTGTCTTTAATTAACTTCTTAAGCCAACTACCCATTTCATCACTAATCAAGAGTGGTAGCTTCTCAGGTTCACCACAGGAGCCAATTAAAAGTACATCAGTATCAGAAATTTCACTCCAGTCTCGGTTTGGTGACAATCCAATGCCACCTAGTGCTTGAACGCCTTTACCTGACGTTGAGACTAAGTTTATTTGAGGTTCTGGAATTCCCGCTAATGTACTTGCAACAGTTAACATCTCAATTGGACCAGAGATAGATGTTGTTGGCATTCCATCGAAAAGTAAGGCTGTAATTTGAAGCGGTTTAGGATTCGTACACGTAAAACTCATTGTACGTATTTCCTTGTGTAACAGTAATTTTCTTTACTATGTCTCAACTTCGGGCGCTGAACCAATGAACTTATATGATAATTACCTTTTATGTTGAAACTAACACAAAAACAGAAAAGCAATTTAAGCCACTGATTTTAATTAATTTTTTACAACACCAACTTCATTATAACCAAATATGTTGAATGATTTAGAGTAATTACTCCATTACTGATCAGCCGTGACGCATTGCATGCTGCCTGTGAGTAAGCTTGAATAACAAAAGTTATCACTATCTTGATAGATGGTTTGGAAATATTCCTCAGATGTATCCAGAAGAAGGTGTGCTTGCGTAGCATCTGGTTCAAAGCTGGTTGTGTAGTCTTCGCTGTATACTGTATTGCTGGTTGAGAATAAGCTGGATGTCCAAAAATATACGGCAGACGAAACGTTTAAACTTATGGAGTCGTCTTCAGTCCCGTACGTTGTATGAAGTTGATGCATACCACTCCATTTGTGATCAAGAGTATGAAATTCTCGATACTTCTCGGCTCCCGATTCACTGTAGGTAACACCATGACCGAACAGCAAAGTGTTGTTTTTTCCTTCTAGAAAAGGAGGATGAAAAACGTTGTTTAGATACACAAGCAATAGTATCAAGCTAGCAAGTAATACTGCTAATAAGGTGTTTAACTTACTGGCACTGTTCACGAATAGCCTCTTTGATGTTTTGAGTTGTGTATTGATGAGAAAAACTCAAGTTAGCCGAACGAATTTCACTAAATTTCTCTGTTTTATAGATACAAGATACATATATCTGTTCGGGATTTTTAGAAAGGAAAATTTTGCTTATATTGCTTTGATAGACGCCTGAAATGGATTCAAATAGCATAGTACCAGTTGGGCTAGACTCGTAATAGTAGCTAATACCTGCAATCTCGGAACTTATCCACTGTTTTGTATTGATGCTTTGAGAATGAAGGTAGATGGTGATAAGCCAATACGAAATTGAAATAATGCCTATGGATAGAAAAGCGGTTAGTGCACCTTGGATAAGCATATTTAGTGAAGGCAGATTTACAGTTTTTAACGAGGAGTTTTTTAGTTGCTGCTTGCTTTGTTTGCTATTTTCATTGACATCTATGGTAACGTTGCTGTCTTCCGCACTTAAATTAGGCTGTGAAAATGTAATCCTATCAACTACGAGCATGTAACCTTGTTTTGGGACGGTTTTGATATAGTGCTGCTCTTTACCACTATCACCAAGAGCTAAACGTATTTGTGCAATAGACTGGGTGATACTAGACGCAGAGACAATGCGCTCTCCCCAAACCTCTTGTAAAATACATTGTTTAGTAACCACTGTTCCTTGGTTAAGGAGCAGAAGCTCTAGAAGTTTACATTCCGTGGACTTAAGTTTCTTGCTCTTTTCTTGACTTGGATGTGACAGTTGTCTTCGAGCTGTTGGGTCAAATACCCACATGTTTTTATCCTTTAATATATCCATACGAGGTGTGCCAGCTATGAGGAGTGACGATTCAGCTATGATGCCATCATAACAGGATTACTGAGTAAGAATCTGCCCTGAGCTATGCCTACAAAGCATTCTCGCTATTATTTATTTCCATTTATACTATTTATGTCTACACACTGAATTGCTTGGTTGGACAATTGAACATAACAGTATTGCCTGCCATCGCTTGGTAGTACTTGAAATTCTTCATCCCCACCATCAAAAAGGATATGCTGTTCTGGCCTATCAAAGAACTTTACTTGTTCTTCATCCACAAGCTGACTAATAAACTTTATCGAATATTCACTAAATGGCCAGAATGTAATTAAAAATTGCGTTTTTACAGATTCGCCACTATCAAATTGGATATGTGCAAGTAGTTCATATCGGTTAAGAAAAAAAGGAACCAGTGTATAGCTTATCTCTCTATACCGAGAATCTTGTTTTTCCTCACCATACGTCAGGATAACTTTACTAATAACAGTATCCGTCTTATTAACAAAGCTAGGTATGAAAGAAGTAGCAACGTAAATCTGTATTAGCAACGTAATAATGAGCAGTAGACTCAAGATTCCGATAGCTTTATTGGCATACTTCCAACACTTCATTACCAACATCCTCAAGGGTGCGATTTATATCCACTGAAAAATTATAACTTCTTTGTTGCTTGTTATTTGATACCAACTTGTAACATGCAATGTAAAGTCGGCTTTGATTAGAGGTTATGTAGAAATTAACATTGGTAAAATTCTTTTTATGGATAATAGTCTCAGCTAACTGACTACTTACTCTGTCATTTTTTTCAACGTAAAAATTGTTACTTCCCACTTTAAATGAATAAAAACTCATGGACTTAGCACTGTCAGGAGCGACAAATAAGAAATGGAATAATAAAATGTTGATAAAAAACAAAAATGTGAACCCACTTATCAATACCCAACTTGTTGTATATTTTTTTATCCCTGTACCTGTCTCTGCATTTTCCTCTGCTACCAATTTAACGGTGTTTGGCATAAGGCAATAGCCCCATTTGGGTATTGTTCTGATAATGTTTTGTTCGTGCGCATTGTCACTTAAAGACTGCCTTAACTTAGTTATTGCTTGTGTAATACTGGACTCAGAAACGACTTTGTTTGGCCATACATATGTGAATATTTCCGCCTTTGTCACCGTTTTGCCTTGATTGGTAAGCAATAACTTAAGTAGGTTACTCTCTATATTGTCGAGTTTTCTGTATTCATTTGTTTGTAGGTTGTGTAACTGCTTATCTGCTCGATAATCAAATATCCACATATCGTTACTCTGCTGCTGATTTGCTTTCAGTTACTGTCTATAGCTACATAGCCATTAATGATAATTCTATCTTTTGAGTTCATCATCTTCAATAGAGACAGTTAATACCTACTCATTTTTATATTGAGGAGCATCAATTAAATCGACTAAACATCAAGCTATCACGTAACTGCTCCAAAGTTCATAATCGTACCCACGATACCTCGATACGCTCAATCAATCGATGCGGGTTGTTTACGCGGGGCTGTCTATAGGCCTAGAGGTACTGATACAAGAATCAGCAATAAAAAGGCAAGTCAAAGCAACTCACCTCTTTGAGAGTACGGGCAATTTAGTTAGAGGTATCGCTGAATACCGCTTCGACCATTCATTTATGGTCTTACTAAAGCGATTATAGGGGACTTAAAATATGATTGATGTCGGAGAGTGTTACTGATGATACAACGGAACTGGCCCATAACCTTTAGTTACGTTTTTCCTAAGTATTCCGTTGATCACTCTAACCACATGTTTACCAAAGACATCACTCCCATATCACTTGTTTCCGTTCCGTACAAATTGTCCGCACGAGTAACAGTGAAGTGATTCCGCCACAGTGGACAATAATAGTAGTTCTGGATCAGCCAGTCCTCAGCTCTATAAAGTTTATCTAGAAACTCCTGACTGTTGTTACTTTCCTGCATTAGCATATCAACAAACGTCAATAAGCTACGCTTGCCTCTTTCAGGTAAACACTGGCTGAAAACTCTGCCACAGAGCAGCCATTCATAATACTGATAGGCAAGGTCGTCACCAAACACATAACAGTCATAGGACATATCTATGGTAGCTTGCGATTGACCTCCAGTATTCACATTCCAGATAACACCCTTTTTGGACAGGGCATCAAGCAAAGGCTTTAACTCCGTAATATGACTCTGTGATACTTCAATGCTCACGGGGCGAGTTGGAGCTTGCATTTCGTGGTTGAATAAGTGAAACCCTTTATCTTGATGGTAGTTCATCACGCTATTTGCCGGTTCTTTCTGGCTAGCGAGCATAAATTGTCGGCTATGGTGTACGATCCAAGCTCTCTCTTGTGCTGATAACCCCTTCTCATTATGATGAAACTGTAAAACAGTACACCCGCTATGATCGATTTTTTGAGGCTGAGTAGATTGAGATTCTGAATAGAGTTGCTCTGCCACATGCATAGATGCTTGAGGTTGGGAGTCACTGCACCAAAATTCTACCCGTTCGATATGACCACCTAAACCAAAATAACGGCTATTGCGAACTAGGCTCCAAGACTGTTGTTCTAACCTTTCCACTTGATAAGCCCCACATCCAACTGGCGTTGATGCCTTATGGTCAAAAATCGCACTGTGAGAGTCGGCTAATAGATGTAAAAATACCGGGTCAGATTGACTCATCGAAAAAACGACCCACTGTTTATCGATCTCAATATGTTCTAAATGGCGAAACAAAATCTGATATGAATGGGAGGTATCGCGACGCATCTCGATATTTGTTTTAATAAGCTCCGGTGTTAGGGGTTCACCATTGTGCATCTCGACGTCATTGCGGATCCTAAGACGAATTTGCTTGTCACTGTATTGGAACTGATGCGCAATATGGGGGATTATTTTTTGCTGTATCGGGTGATATCTAACTAAAGTGTCAAAAACACTTTCAATCAATAAAATTGAGCGCGCAGACTGTGCCATATGTGGACGCCATTCCGGTAATACATAAGGCACCAAGTACATCAAAGTATTCTTCTTTTTCAGCTCCTGCTGCACCTCCCCTAGCCAGTTCGGTAAGCGGCCTTGGAATAGACGAACTTCACCAAACTGAGTAGCAATTCGAAATGCCTGATTAATACTGCCAGAGCAAACCATTCGTTCTAACTGTGTAAGCAATGATGTTTCAAAACCTTGGAGAAGAGTCAATTTCGAGCGATGGCCACGCCCCTTTCCAGAAGTCCATCGAATGATTCCAAGTCTTTCAAAAGAGGCCATTAACTTGCTAACATACCTTTCAGAGCAAACCAGAATGTCAGCAAGGGCTGCAATATCAACATCATAAGTTTCATTGAGAGAAAAGTGTTTCTCCAACTGCTTTAAACGCTGCAAATGACCAGTGGATATCGACTGAAAAGCTACCATATCAACCTCAAGGTTATGTTCATTAAATATGCTGACTCATTCAAAGCAACACCTTCTAAGCTTACATTATCCTGTTGTTATTACTTAATAATTTTACTAGAAATGGATAATCTGACCGACTAGCAAACCAACTAAGAAAAACACGCCATATAATTTTGGATAAGACCTATCTCGCACGACGGTCACTGGTTGTTCTGGTTCTACTAAGTAATGCTTTGCATTCAAAGTATGGAGAGTGTAGTCGAGTGGATTCATGTTTTATTCCTCAATAAGTTCTCATGTCAGTCATTATTAAGGATTAATGCAGGAGTAATAACGCCCTCTTGAAATTAAGTAGTTCACCTTTTAACTCAGATGCTTGCACGTGTTAGGAATGCGCTACTAGCCTCTCATTACTTAGAGCCTACCTTTTACCTATCGGCAGCCCATGATGCTGAAAATGGATACTACTTTTTAAATGTCATAATAAAGTAGAAAAACAGCAATTCTTGTACTTTAATCAAAAAGATATGGTGAAAAGTTGGACTAGGTTTATGGACAAGAAAATCAATACTAAAAATACAGATAACAATAAGCAGATACTTAAAAGTCAATTAGAGAAAAGACCGGAAACGAAAAAAAGAAAGAAAGTAAAACTATTTTCCAATTTGAAGATCCGCGTCCCGCTGCCTAGCAGCCTAATGTTAATTCTCCCGTCCTTAAATGTTAAAGCGTCAGATAGCACTGCAAGCCAAGCAGAAAATCATGATGTTCAATCCAATGATACATTGGACCATCAACCTAATTTGGAAAACGCAGAGGAACTCGTAGAGAACTCATCTGCCTCGAACAATGCTTCACTACTGCCATCAGATGAGAGTATAAACAACGAAATACCTGAAGAGACGAAGACCTTTGCTCAGACCCCTTCTCATCATCTTTCACCTCATAGCCACCCGGTCATTCACCAACTAACAGGTTTAACTACACAACCGTCTGCCCCACATACCATCGACAACAATATTCAAACTACAAACACAGCTCATACGCACACTGGCCCTGTAACTTCGCAAAGCCAGACTTATGTGGAAGAAACAATTCAAGGAACTTTTGGACAGTTACACGTTGATAAAAATGGCAATTACGAGTTTACTCTCAATCCTAAGTCGCCTGCTTTTTTATTACTCCAGAAGCAAGAACCTGGTACGGATACGTTTACAATACACCTAACTGACGGCACACAACTCATTATTCAAGTACCAGTAGTTGGAAAGCAGGATTCACCAAACATTGCCGGTAAACTGTCAGGTCATGTCGAAGAAGACCATAATGTCGATAAACATGGCTTTCTGACAACAAGTGGGAAAGTTGACGTTATAGACCCAGACCATGGTGAAAGTGCATTAGCTCCAGAGACTATACATGGTCAATTTGGGGTCCTATCTATCAATGCTCAGGGACACTGGCAGTATATTGTTGATAATTCTCAATCAGCAATTCAGGCCCTAACCAGCAATACTTCACTTATTGAAACATTTACCATCCATACTAAAGATGGCACTCCACAAGTACTACAAATGTCAATTGGTGGAGAAAATGACAATGCGCTTGTCTCTGGTTATGACAAGGGGCAAGTATACGAAGACCTTTCTCCTCTCGTAACAGGAAAACTAACGATTAGTGATGTAGATGCTGGCGAAGCGCACTTCATCAACACCAACATCACTGGCGCTTTCGGCACCTTACATATGACCGATTTGGGGAAATGGACTTATGAACTGGATAACGCCAAACCATCTGTTCAAGCTTTAGGAAAAGGTGAGACAGCAACTGATGTCTTCACCGTTCGCTCTGCGGATGGTTCCGCACATCAAATTACCATTACTATCAACGGTACCAACGATACCGCTACAGTCAGCAGTGCCACGATTACCGTCGATGAGACCGATACGGCGATAACGACCTCTGGCATCTTAACCAGCACCGATGTCGATAATCCAGATAATGCCTTCACACCAGATTCGATCACGGGCACACACGGTGACTTAACCATTGATACCAATGGGCATTGGGTATTCACCGCCAACAACGCATTTAACCAACTGAACGTTGGCTACAAGATCGAAGAAACATTTAAGGTAACGTCTGTCGATGGCACTCCGTCAACGATCAAGGTGACTATTAACGGAACTAATGATGCCGCGACCGTCAGCAGTGCCACTGTGGCTGTTGATGAAACTGACTCTGCGGTAACGACCTCTGGCACCCTAACCAGCACCGATGTCGATAATCCAGATAATGCCTTCACACCGGATTCGATCACAGGCACACACGGTGACTTAACCATTGATGCCAACGGTCACTGGGTATTCACCGCCAACAGCGCATTTAACCAACTGAACGTTGGAGACAAGATCGAAGAAACCTTTACTGTTGCTTCTGTCGATGGGACTCCGTCAACCATCAAGGTCACCATTAACGGCACTAACGATGCCGCGACCGTCAGCAGTGCCACTGTGGCTGTTGATGAAACTGACTCTGCGGTAACGACCTCTGGCACCCTAACCAGCACCGATATCGATAATCCAGATAATGCCTTTACACCGGATTCGATCACAGGCACACACGGT
>NZ_JBQEQR010000068.1:0-37339 GCF_052037695.1 Vibrio sp. WZ-1
TACTACCTAATCTGGGCTTATCGCAAGTTAATACGTCCTTCATCGCCTCTGACTGCCAAGGCATCCACCGTGTACGCTTAGTCACTTAACCATACAACCCGAAGGAGTTTCGAGTTGATGAACAAGTCACCAAAGTTGTCTACAATTTTTATACATGATGCAGACTCGATTTTGCCGGACTCAATTTTTCTTCTACCTTACTTTGAAAAAGTAAGACAAAAGCCAAGAACACTTGAATGTGTTTTATTGGTGTTTGTCTTAAAGACAAACATTGAGAACTTTACAATCAACAATAAATTGTTGATTTGTCAGCTTTCCAAATTGTTAAAGAGCTAATCACTTCTAATGAAGTAACCATTTTTAAAAACTCTCAATAGAGAATGTTTAAAGATGGTATCCCGTAGGGGAGTCGAACCCCTGTTACCGCCGTGAAAGGGCGGTGTCCTAGGCCTCTAGACGAACGGGACACTTTAGGTTGTTCTGTTATATAGGAACAATGTAGCTAATGGTGGAGCTAATCGGGATCGAACCGATGACCTCTTCGCTGCCAGCGAAGCGCTCTCCCAGCTGAGCTATAGCCCCACATAAAATCGCTTCAGCATTTTATGCAGAACCAATCTTTTGCTCTGAAATATTAAACCGTATCAATCTGTGTGGACACTCATCGTGAGTAATCATCGTATAAGGAGGTGATCCAGCGCCAGGTTCCCCTAGCGCTACCTTGTTACGACTTCACCCCAGTCATGAACCACAAAGTGGTAAGCGTCCTCCCGAAGGTTAAACTACCTACTTCTTTTGCAGCCCACTCCCATGGTGTGACGGGCGGTGTGTACAAGGCCCGGGAACGTATTCACCGTGGCATTCTGATCCACGATTACTAGCGATTCCGACTTCACGGAGTCGAGTTGCAGACTCCGATCCGGACTACGACGCACTTTTTGGGATTCGCTCACTCTCGCAAGTTGGCTGCCCTCTGTATGCGCCATTGTAGCACGTGTGTAGCCCTACTCGTAAGGGCCATGATGACTTGACGTCGTCCCCACCTTCCTCCGGTTTATCACCGGCAGTCTCCCTGGAGTTCCCGACATTACTCGCTGGCAAACAAGGATAAGGGTTGCGCTCGTTGCGGGACTTAACCCAACATTTCACAACACGAGCTGACGACAGCCATGCAGCACCTGTCTCAGAGTTCCCGAAGGCACCAATCCATCTCTGGAAAGTTCTCTGGATGTCAAGAGTAGGTAAGGTTCTTCGCGTTGCATCGAATTAAACCACATGCTCCACCGCTTGTGCGGGCCCCCGTCAATTCATTTGAGTTTTAATCTTGCGACCGTACTCCCCAGGCGGTCTACTTAACGCGTTAGCTCCGAAAGCCACGGCTCAAGGCCACAACCTCCAAGTAGACATCGTTTACGGCGTGGACTACCAGGGTATCTAATCCTGTTTGCTCCCCACGCTTTCGCATCTGAGTGTCAGTATCTGTCCAGGGGGCCGCCTTCGCCACCGGTATTCCTTCAGATCTCTACGCATTTCACCGCTACACCTGAAATTCTACCCCCCTCTACAGTACTCTAGTCTGCCAGTTTCAAATGCAATTCCGAGGTTGAGCCCCGGGCTTTCACATCTGACTTAACAAACCACCTGCATGCGCTTTACGCCCAGTAATTCCGATTAACGCTCGCACCCTCCGTATTACCGCGGCTGCTGGCACGGAGTTAGCCGGTGCTTCTTCTGTCGCTAACGTCAAATCCATACGCTATTAACGCATGAACCTTCCTCACGACTGAAAGTGCTTTACAACCCGAAGGCCTTCTTCACACACGCGGCATGGCTGCATCAGGCTTGCGCCCATTGTGCAATATTCCCCACTGCTGCCTCCCGTAGGAGTCTGGACCGTGTCTCAGTTCCAGTGTGGCTGATCATCCTCTCAGACCAGCTAGGGATCGTCGCCTTGGTGAGCCCTTACCTCACCAACTAGCTAATCCCACCTAGGCATATCCTGACGCGAGAGGCCCGAAGGTCCCCCTCTTTGGCCCGAAGGCATTATGCGGTATTAGCCATCGTTTCCAATGGTTATCCCCCACATCAGGGCAATTTCCTAGGCATTACTCACCCGTCCGCCGCTCGACGCCGTTATCGTTCCCCGAAGGTTCAGATAACTCGTTTCCGCTCGACTTGCATGTGTTAGGCCTGCCGCCAGCGTTCAATCTGAGCCATGATCAAACTCTTCAATTTAAAGTTTTTGATTCCCTAAATAAATAGGGAGAGGCTCAATGAATACTGACTTCAAAACTCATCCTTACTCGAAAGTAAGAAGTAATTTTAAAGCTATTACCATTCCAACAGAATGATAATGAATTGACTGTGCTGAATCTTTCGATTCAATGGTCACTTCGTTTCATTGAAACCTAATTTGAAACCGAAGTTTCTAATTGGATTATCATCAACGAGTGCCCACACAGATTGATAGGTCTATATTTTTAAAGAGCTTGCTTATCGAGAAACTTTTTCTCTCAAAGCGGAGGTGCATTCTAGCGAGATAATTGAGAGTGTCAAACACTTTTTTCAATTTATTTTCTCAGAAGCTTTTCACCTCTCCGACCCTGCTGAAGCCTTATCGCGTCTGCCGTGTCGGTGGATGCGCATTATAGGGAACTCAGATCCGTTCGCAACCCTTTTTTGAAAAAAAATGGAAAAAACTGACTGTTCGATGACTATTTCATCAAAAAAGCAAAAAAGAGGGTAAAAAACCCTCTTTTTCTGCCTCAAAAGCCGTATTTAAATGAATGCGTACGCGTCTGCGAACATACGTTCACTCTTTGCTTTCTTGTTCTGAGTGAACTGTTCACGTGCTGCACCAGCCATTTCGAAACGACCTGCTATATAGATATCGTAGTTTTCTAAGCTTTCAAAATCTTCACTGACAGCTTGTAGCACGTTTCCAACTTTACCTTGCCAATCTTCCGGCGCTTCCTCTACTACCGGAATGAAGTGAACGTTAGCAAACTTTTCAGCGATCTCGACCAACTCTTCTTTAGCGTAAAGCTGGCAGTTATCGCGAGCACCCCAGTATAGATAGATAGGGTTGGCTTTGTTCTGTGCAACACAGTGATCCAGAATCGAACGTACATAACTAAAGCCAGTACCGCCAGCAATCAATAATAGTGGGCGTTCGCTTTCTTCTTGAATCCAAGCATCACCATGAGGCGCATCAATCTCGATATGACCATCTGTTTCTAATGCCGCTTGCATTGCTTCAACGACTTCTAGTGCATAAGCGTTGTGTTCCGCCGCACCGATGTGCAGTTCAAGTTCACCTTCATGACGACAAGGGCTGCTTGCAATAGAGAAAGGACGCTTGTCTTTTTCACCCATCACAACCATTAGGTACTGACCTGCTTTAAAAGGTACAGGTGATTCTGGGTGAAGAAGGATTTGATAAGTATTACAAGCTAACGGCTGAATAGACTTTACTTTACATTGGATGGTCATGGTGTTCCTCTCGCTTACTCGTCAAAAGTAAGCACTAAATTACTTTCTGTATAGGCTTGGCAAGGGAATATCCAACCTTGCTGTTGCTCTTTTTCGGTTAGCATCGGTTCGAGGTGGTAACTCACCTCGCCCGTCAGCTTTTTACACATGCACATGGCGCAAGCGCCAACTTGGCAACGGTGGGGGAAGCGAATATTATTGTTGAGCGCGGCTTCCAACACCGTCTCCCCTTCTTTTACTTGGAACGTAATGTCCATCGGTAGAAGGTGGACTTGATGACTCATAGAATACCTAACTGGTCCCAAATCTCATCGACTTTAGCCACAAGTTTAGGATCTTTTTTGATAGGTGTTCCCCACTCGCGCGTGACTTCAGATTCGAACTTGTTGGTCGCATCCAACCCTAATTTGGATGAACTCTCATTCTTACCACGCACTTGGATGGTGTCTCTATCTGGGTCCATTCTAGTTGTCACAGCCCAAATAATGTCATTCCAATCTCGCGCATTGACGTCATCGTCGCACAAGATAATGAATTTGTTATCAGTGAACTGAGCAAAGAAGTCCCACAGGTACTCCATCAATGCTTGAGATTGACCTGCTTGGTCTTTCTTCATCGTAACGACAGCAAATTGGTTGTTTGCTGATGTCGGTAAATAGATATCGACAACCTCAGGACGTTGTTGTTTTAACGCATCCAAATCCGCTTCGGTAATCGCTTTATTGTCACGCTCGATAACCTCGGCTCTTGTCGCTAGTTCAGCATCCCATTTAATGGTCGTATCCAAGCCCATCTTGGAGCCAAGCCCCACCACTGGCGAAGCAAAGTCGAGCGAGTCGATTGGCGTGTTATCTATCATCAAGGTATCACGTACTGGGTCCATATGCTCTGACATGGCTTTCACGACATCATTCCAATCTCGTGCGTTTACCGATTCATCGCACACAATAACAAACTTGGTATACATGAATTGACGCAAGAAAGACCACACACCCATCATTACGCGCTTAGCATGACCTGGATACTGCTTCTTCATAGTCACTACTGCCATTCGGTACGAACAACCTTCAGGCGGTAGGTAGAAGTCTTCAATCTCTGGGAACTGCTTTTGCAGAATCGGCACAAACACTTCGTTTAATGCCACGCCCAATACAGCCGGTTCATCTGGTGGACGACCAGTGTAGGTACTGTGATAAATTGGGTCTTTACGCATAGTAATGTGCGTAATGGTAAACACGTGGTGCTTTTCTTTTTCGTTGTAGTAACCAGTGTGATCGCCGTAAGGACCTTCATCAGCAAACTCGTTCGGGTCGATATAGCCTTCCATCACGATTTCGGCGCTCGCTGGCACTTCCAACTCATTGCTGATTGACTTCACGACTTCTGTTTTGCTGCCACGCAGCAAACCTGCAAATGCGTATTCTGATAGCGTATCTGGCACTGGCGTTACTGCACCAAGAATGGTCGCAGGGTCTGCGCCAAACGCAACCGAAACCGGAAAAGGTTTACCTGGATTGGTTTCCATCCAATCACGTAAGTCGAGCGCACCACCACGATGGGCTAACCAGCGCATGATGATTTTGTTCTTGGCGATTTTCTGCTGGCGGTAAATACCTAGGTTCTGACGTTTTTTATTCGGACCTTTGGTCACGGTTAAGCCCCACGTAAGCAGTGGCGCAACGTCTTCTGCCCAGCAACTCATTACCGGGATGTTATCCAAGTCGACTTCATCACCTTGCCAAACAATGTCTTGGCACGGCGCTTTACGTAGACGCTTAGCTGGCATGTTCAACACTTGCTTGAACACTGGCAATTTTTCTAAAGCGTCTTTAAAGCCTTTTGGTGGTTCAGGTTCTTTTAAATAAGCCAGCAGCTTACCGACTTCTCTTAATTCTTTAACGTCTTCGCGTCCCATACCGATTGCGACACGCTCTGGCGTACCAAATAGGTTCGTCAAAACAGGTACGTCGTAGCCGATTGGGTTCTCAAACAACAGCGCAGGTCCACCAGCACGCAAGGTACGGTCGCTGATTTCTGTCATTTCGTAAGCGGGATCGACGGGGTGAGTGATGCGTTTAAGTCGACCTTTCTGTTCTAGGTGGTCGATAAATTCGCGTAAATCCTTAAAACTCATAGGCCTTCATGCTGGCTGATTAAACTGTCCGCAGTATATCAAATAGGAGGACGCTAAGATCCTCCTATTTTGTGTGGGTATGTGAGCTAGATAGCGACAAGAATCGTTACTTGAAGAGCAATGACTTCAACAACGGTTATTCCAAGAATTCCGCAATCTGTCGTGCTTTTACTTGGCGATTACTTGAAACAAGCTCTTCCAACCACGATTGATGCCCCTGTTTCGCTAGCTCTCTTGCCACTAATGTTGCTTCTTCTGAAAGCGCCATTTTAGCAATTAAAAACTGCTTTACGTCTGGAGAAAGTGGATTGGATCTCGTGAGTAGCTCTATCGCATAAGGTTTTAAGGTTGGATTGACAGTCGAGTTCATTAATTGTTGCAGCGAGAACCCATCTCCCACCTCTGATAATCTTGCCAATTCTGCTTGGCTATTGTAATCAGCGCGCATTCGCCACAGCAGGTCATAAACTTCCTCGTTCAGGCTAACCTGAGCCAAACGCACAACCACTGCTGTCGATGGTAGCCAACTGGTCACATTAGCCTGAGTTAACTGTCTAATCAGTGCTTCAAGTGCATCCGGCGATAAACTATCTAGCTCGCGGATAAGTAGCGCCTCTCGTGTTTGAACTTGCTGCGAAGTACCCGTTAGCCAGTCTTGGAGGTTTAACTCTTGGCGTTCCGCTTCTAAGACAAACTCCAATGTGCTTTGGTCCTGCTTCCAACGCTTGATAAGACGGTTGGCAATCGCAGGAAAGTTAAACGCTGGTACAGAGAATTCGTAACCATCACCACGTTCAAGCACTTGGTAAGTGGGCGTGATACTGATTTGGGATTCGACAAAGATGGCCATTCTTGGCGTGAGGATGATTTCTTGTTGCTCAAGTTTTTCGAGCAAAAGAAAACGGACGACTTCTTGTTGAGGGAAAGCAAGCCGGTTTAGGGCAAATTTAAGCGAGTCAACCTCGTCTCTGACGGCATAATCAAGCAGTTCAGATACTTTGGTCTGTATTTGGGTATCCTGAAGCCACTGCTCTACCACGGTTTCCTGCATTTCCTTGGCAGATAACGTTGCGGGTAGCGTAATAAGTGACAAGCTCAGGAGTAATGACGACAACATTCCTTGTTGCATGTTAACCTCCCGATAACATTTCCTTCATTCTGCTGCTTCTCTCGCGAGAAAGCAATAAAAAAGCCACCGATATACGGTGGCTCTTCGCAGAAACGTTTATCTGAGACTATTGACGACGCATTGCATCAAAGAACTCATCATTCGTCTTCGTCATCGCCAGTTTGTCGATAAGGAATTCCATTGCGTCGATTTCGCCCATTGGGTGAACAATCTTACGCAGAATCCACATCTTCTGAAGTTCTTCGTTCTTAGTTAGAAGCTCTTCACGACGAGTACCACTGCGGTTGAAGTCGATAGCTGGGAATACACGTTTTTCCGCAATCTTACGGTTTAGGTGAATTTCCATGTTACCTGTACCTTTAAACTCTTCGTAGATTACTTCGTCCATCTTAGAACCAGTATCAACAAGAGCCGTAGCAAGGATAGTTAGGCTGCCGCCTTCTTCTACGTTACGAGCCGCACCAAAGAAACGTTTTGGACGGTGCAATGCGTTTGCATCCACACCACCTGTTAGTACCTTACCTGATGAAGGCACTACGGTGTTGTATGCACGAGCTAGACGAGTGATAGAGTCAAGCAGGATAACCACGTCTTTCTTATGTTCAACAAGACGTTTTGCTTTCTCAATTACCATCTCTGCTACTTGTACGTGACGAGATGCTGGCTCATCAAACGTAGAAGCAACAACTTCACCTTTAACTAGACGCTGCATTTCTGTTACTTCTTCTGGACGCTCGTCGATTAGAAGTACCATCAACTCACACTCAGGGTGGTTGTATGCGATGCTTTGAGCGATGTTTTGCAAAAGCATTGTCTTACCCGCTTTAGGCGGAGCAACAATCAAACCACGTTGACCTTTACCGATTGGCGATGCCAAATCTAGTACACGTGCAGTAATGTCTTCTGTAGAACCGTTACCGCGCTCCATAACCATACGCTCATTAGCGTGTAGAGGCGTTAAGTTCTCAAATAGAATCTTGTTACGAGCGTTGTCTGGTTTGTCGTCGTTAACCGTATTAACTTTTAGCAGAGCAAAGTAGCGTTCACCGTCTTTTGGTGGACGAATTTTACCAGCGATTGAATCACCAGTACGTAGGTTAAAACGACGAATTTGACTTGGCGAAACGTAGATATCATCAGGGCCAGCAAGGTATGAGCTGTCTGCGCTACGTAGGAAACCAAAGCCGTCTTGCAGAATCTCCAGAACCCCATCGCCAAAGATGTCTTCGCCGCCTTTCGCGTGCGCTTTAAGAATAGCGAAGATGATGTCTTGTTTTCTTAGACGAGCTAGGTTCTCAAGACCTAGGCTTTCGCCAAGTTTTACAAGGTCAGACACTGGTCTGTTCTTCAGTTCAGTAAGATTCATGGTGGTGGATGCTTGTTTAGTCAAAATAAGATCTATTTTCTAGTTAAGATGGATTTGGTCTCAGGATCGACCAAGAAGAGAAATTTGTTCAATTAACGCGCGATAAGTTAGCACTAATTAATATTCTAGTCCAGAGTTAGAAAAACAAAACCGCGCATTATCACTTTGCACGGTTTTGTTCTGAATCACTTGGTGATTATAGGTTTGCGTCCAAAAACTCTTTTAATTGAGTCTTAGACAGTGCACCAACTTTCGTTGCCGCCACGTTACCGTCTTTAAATAACAGTAGCGTTGGAATGCCGCGAATACCAAACTTAGGTGGTGTTCCTGCGTTATGGTCAATATTTAGTTTACCGATAGTGAGTTTGCCTTCGTACTCTTCTGCAATTTCGTCCAGAATCGGAGCAATCATCTTACAAGGACCACACCATTCTGCCCAGAAATCAACAAGAACCGGGCCTGCAGCGTTGATTACATCGTTTTCAAAACCGTCATCAGTAAGCTGCAAAATCTTATCACTCATCTTCCACTCCAATGTGTTTTTTGAAACTGGTTGGATGATAACCAGTAATTAGATGCCCTATTGGAATGTATTTACTTTCGTATTGCAAGCTTTAGCTGATATTCTATAGCTATGAAAAAGACGCATATCACAGAGCAAAAGTTCGCCGATTTGGGATTAAATCCACAAATTACTGAAGGTTTAGAGAAAAAAGGGTTCGAATTTTGTACCCCAATTCAAGCCTTGGCGTTGCCGGTACTGCTCACCGGCCAAGACATTGCAGGCCAGGCCCAAACGGGTACTGGTAAGACGCTTGCGTTTCTTACTGCTACTTTTAACCACCTATTGACTACACCTGAGCACGAAGGTCGTCAGCCAACTCAACCGCGCGCAATCATTATGGCGCCAACGCGTGAGCTGGCAATTCAGATCTACAACGATGCTGAACCATTGATTGCCAGCACAGGTCTTAAAGCGGCTCTAGCTTACGGCGGTGAAAGCTACGATAAGCAACTGTCGAAGCTTCAGGACGGTGTCGATATCCTGATCGGTACCACTGGTCGTATTATCGATTTTTACAAACAGCGCGTATTCAACCTAAACAACATTCAAGCCGTTGTTTTAGATGAAGCCGACCGTATGTTTGACCTTGGCTTTATTAAAGATATTCGTTTCTTGTTCCGCCGTATGCCAGAACCAAAAGAGCGTTTGAACATGCTGTTCTCAGCAACGCTTTCTTACCGTGTACAAGAGCTGGCTTTCGAACACATGCACAACCCAGAGCATGTTGTAGTTGAACCAGAGCAAAAAACCGGTCACCGCATCCAAGAAGAGCTTTTCTACCCTTCGAATGAAGACAAGATGGCACTGCTTCAAACTCTTATTGAAGAAGAGTGGCCAGACCGTGCGATCGTTTTTGCTAACACCAAACATAAATGTGAATCGATTTGGGGTCACCTAGCAGCAGATGGTCACCGTGTTGGCCTACTGACTGGCGATGTACCACAGAAGAAGCGTGAAAGAATTCTTGAGCAATTCACTCGCGGTGAAGTTGACCTATTAGTAGCAACCGACGTTGCAGCGCGTGGTCTACACATCCCTCAAGTAACGCACGTGTTCAACTTCGACCTGCCAGATGACTGTGAAGATTACGTTCACCGTATCGGTCGTACTGGTCGTGCTGGTGCAAGTGGTCACTCAATCAGCTTCGCTTGTGAAGATTACGCAATCAACTTACCGCCTATCGAAGAGTACATTGAGCACGCAATTCCTGTTTCAGATTACGATGCATCAGCTCTGATCCAAGATCTGCCTGCACCACTTCGTATGCGCGCGCCACGCACTCAGCAACGTCGCACCAATACAGGCGGCACTCGCTCTGGTAACCGCAAGCCACAAGGACGTCGTCCTCGTCAGCCGCGTCAATCAGCGCCAAAACAATCATAAAAGGAAACTGAAGTCGTTTATGAGTCAAGCAGGATCATCACCGCTATACGCAGCCATCGACCTCGGGTCGAACAGTTTTCATATGCTCGTTGTGCGTCATATCGATGGCAGCGTTCAAACCATGGCTAAAATTAAGCGCAAAGTTCGTCTCGCGGCGGGCTTGGATGAACGTAATTCTCTTAGTACGGAAGCTATGCAGCGAGGATGGGACTGCTTAAGTCTATTTGCAGAACGCTTGCAGGATATTCCTAAACAGAACATCCGCATTGTCGGTACCGCAACTTTGCGCACCGCAACCAATGTGGATGTTTTTCTAGAGAAGGCAAACCAAATTTTAGGTCAGCCTATCGAAGTTATCTCGGGTGAAGAAGAAGCAGCCACTATATATAAAGGTGTTGCTCATACTTCAGGAGGTAGCGGTCGCCGCCTTGTGGTCGATATTGGCGGTGCAAGTACCGAACTGATTATCGGTGAGGGCTTCGAAGCGAAAGCGCTAACTAGCCTTAAAATGGGTTGTGTAACATGGTTGGAAAGCTTCTTTAAAGACCGCCAGTTGAACGCACGTAACTTTGACGCCGCAATTGAAGGTGCGAAGCAAACCCTGATGCCAATCTTAGAGCAGTACACCGACTTAGGTTGGGATGTGTGCGTGGGTGCATCGGGTACGGTTCAGGCACTGCAAGAGATAATGTTAGCGCAAGGTATGGACGAAGTGATTACTCACTCCAAACTTAAGCGGCTACAAAAGCAGGCGATGCTTGCTGATCACTTGGAAGAGCTCGATATTGAAGGCCTTACCCTAGAGCGTGCTTTGGTATTCCCAAGTGGCTTATCCATTTTGATTGCGATCTTTGAGCTACTAGAAATCGATGCCATGACACTGGCTGGCGGCGCACTACGTGAAGGCTTGGTGTACGAGATGGTTGACGAGCTTCGTCAAAACGACATCCGTGCGCGCACCATTTGCAGTGTACAAAACCGTTACCAACTGGATTGCCAATACGGTGAGCAAGTTGCAAACCTTGCTAGTAAATTGCTTGAGCAAGTTGGCGGTGAAGCATGGGTTGCAGAACCTCAAGGCAAAGTACTGTTAGAAACCACAGCCAAGCTGCACGAAATCGGTCTGACTATCGATTTCAA
The DNA here is from genome assembly GCF_052037695.1 of Vibrio sp. WZ-1. Lineage (NCBI taxonomy): Bacteria > Pseudomonadati > Pseudomonadota > Gammaproteobacteria > Vibrionales > Vibrionaceae > Vibrio > Vibrio sp. WZ-1. The sequence continues at coordinate 11,210 of NZ_JBQEQR010000068.1, forward strand.
AAAAGGCGGTGAGCACAGCGCTTACCTGCTGCAGCATTTGGATTTACCTGGTTACACGCGCGCGCAGAAGTTCTTTATCGGTGAAATTGCTCGCCGTTACCGTGAACAACTCACCTCCCTGCCGGAGCAACATGCCCTTTCAGGTACCAGTGGTAAACGCGTACTGCGTCTATTGCGCCTCGCGGTTCTACTTAGCCATCGTCGTAATCCAGATCTAGAGCCATGTGTGTCTCTCACTGCGGAAGGCGACAATCTGACGCTAAGTATTGATGCGAAGTGGTTAGAGGCAAACCCACTGACTGCGGCTGAGTTAGAAATTGAATCCAACCGTCAGACAGACATTGGCTGGCCATTAAGTATCGTGACTTGTTAAATCTCACGATAACTTATTGCTTGATTAAAGGTCCCTATTGGGACCTTTTTTATTGCTCGTTTTGACCTTGGTACAGCTTAGGGAGCTCTTGGACACCTATGATCTAATTACTCCCCACGCTGTACAAAACGCTCTAAACCCCAGTAAACAGACACAAAAAAGCCGCTTGATTTGAGCAAGCGGCTTTTGGGGTTCCCACTGATATTAAGACTGAACGCTTGTCGTCACCTTAAAGTCAGGGTTCACCGCAGTCAGCTTCTTAATCAGGTAATTCAGTAGTACGCCGTACATCGGAACGAACAAACCAAGACTGATAATCAGTTTGAATCCGTAATCCACCAGCGCGATTTCCGTCCAATGCTCCGCCATAAAAGGATCTGGACTTTGGTAGAAGGCAATCGCGAAGAAAGCGATGGTATCAAGTGCATTACCGAAAAGTGTTGAACACGTAGGTGCCACCCACCACTGTTTCATTTGGCGTAGGCGGTTGAACACGTGCACATCCATGATCTGGCCAAGTAGGTACGCCATGAAGCTAGCAATCGCGATACGAGCAACAAATAAGTTGAACTCACCTAGATGAGCAAAGCCTTGGAACTGACCTTCGAAGAACACCACCGATAGGAAGTAAGAGACAGCCAGGGCAGGCAACATCACTAAGAATATGATCTTTCTTGCCATTTTCGCACCGAAAATACGCACGGTTAAATCCGTTGCTAGAAAGATAAATGGGAAGGTAAATGCGCCCCAAGTGGTATGGAAGCCAAAGATAGTAAACGGTAGCTGAACTAGGTAATTGCTAGATGCAATAATGACTAGATGGAATAGAACCAGATAGATAAGGGCGTTGCGCTGCTGCGCAGGGGTAAAGTTACTCATGCGATACCTTTTTAGTTTGGTTTGGGGGTGAGGGAACCCAAATCGAGTCACTGAATTAAGTGGCTCTTACCAACAATGTAAAATGAAAAATAAACTGGCTTGGCTCATTCCGAGCGAAGCGGTGGGCGATTATACATTAACCACTTTTCGCCGCAAGTCGTCTGTCTTACGCAAACGTTTGAGCATAAAAAAGGGTGTTTCATGTGAAACACCCTTCCAAGAAAAATTCTATTTTTAGAATCCGCGTTGGAACAATCCTGCGAGATAATCCAACTCTTCCCTGCTCTCTTCAATCGCTAAAGCTTCAAACCAAATCGCTTCACTATAATGCTCTGCTTTCATAAACAGTCGGCAACCTTCAAAGTCGATCAGCCAAGAGTGGATATCCGCATCCCACTGCTTTTCCACCACAGTAGCGGAAAGCAGCCCAATTAAACGCTCACCTAAAGCAGGAAAACTATCGAGGTCAAAGCTCGGCGCGGTAATGATTAAGCGCCCTTCTTGTGCCATGTAGTCCGCTAAGCCAAATTCCTTTTGCATCTTGGTTCCTTATCCGTGGTGAGTAATGTGTTCTTGAATCAAATCAAGGAATGGATCGGCGTACTTCTCCAACTTGCGCTGACCAACACCGCTGACTGCCAGCATTTCGCCATAAGAGGTTGGCAAGATCTCCGCCATATCAATCAGAGTCGCGTCACTGAAGACTACGTATGGTGGTAAACCATCTTCATCAGCAATCGACTTACGCAGCTTACGTAACTTAGCAAATAGCTTCTTATCGTAGTTCTTGCTGGTTAGTTTATCCGACCTCGCCGCACGTGCTGCGGTGTCTAAACGTGGAACCGCTAACTCCAGAGTCACATCGCCACGCAGCAGTGGACGCGCCTCTTCGGTTAATTGCAGCGTTGAGTTACGCGTGATGTTTTGGAACAGCAATCCTTTGTGGATTAACTGACGGAAGATACTCACCCAGTAATCGTGGCTATGATCACGCCCTATCGCGTAAGTAGAAATCTTATCGTGGCCATTTTCACGTACACGAATGTTTTGCATACCACGTAGTACTTCCACCACGTAGCCCATACCAAAGCTTTGGTTGACTCGGTAGACACAAGACAACGCCTTACGCGCTTCTTCTGTGGCATCAAAGTGTTTTGGTGGGTCTAAGCAGATATCACAGTTGCCACATGGCTTCTCGCGGTACTCACCAAAGTAATTCAATAGCACCTGACGACGACAGGTTTGCGCCTCAGCAAAGGCACTCATCGCATTCAGCTTATGAGTTTCTACCTGCTTCTGTGGACCGTCGTCTTTCTCATCCAACATACGACGCAGCCAACTGATGTCCGCTGGGTCATACAACATCATGGCTTCCGCAGGCAGACCATCACGTCCCGCACGACCGGTTTCCTGATAGTAGGATTCGATGTTTCGTGGGATATCAAAGTGAACCACAAAGCGCACGTTGGGTTTGTTGATGCCCATACCGAATGCCACGGTCGCCACCACGATTTGGATGTCATCGCGTTGGAAAGCTTCTTGAACGTAAGCGCGCTCGTCCGCATCCATACCGGCATGATAACCAGCAGCACGAATGTGGTTGTTGCACAGCTTCTCGGTCACCATCTCAACTTTCTTACGGCTACCACAATAGATAATGCCGCAATTACCCTTCTGGGTCTCAAGATAACGAACGATTTGCGAAACCGGCTTGTGCTTCTCAACTAAGTTGTAGCGAATGTTAGGACGGTCGAAGCTGCCTAGATAAATCTCTGGATTATTCAGTTGCAGGCGCTCAAGAATATCTCGACGCGTTGCGTCATCCGCAGTCGCCGTAAGCGCCATAAATGGCACATGGGAAAACTGCTGCTTGAGCTGGCCAAGTGCGGCGTATTCTGGGCGGAAATCGTGTCCCCATTGGGAAATACAGTGCGCTTCATCGACGGCAATCATCGATAGCGGCAAGTTTTCCAAGCGCTCAATGAAATCGCGCATCAATACGCGTTCTGGCGAGACGTAAACCAACTTAAGATGGCCTGTGTGCATGCGGTTATACACGCTAAGCAGCTCCTCGCGAGCCATAGTCGAGTTAATACACTCAGCGGCTACGCCGTTGGCTTTCAACTGATCAACTTGGTCTTTCATCAACGAAATAAGCGGAGAAATCACCAAAGTAATACCAGAGCGAACCAAAGCAGGAATTTGATAACACAGCGACTTACCGCCACCAGTAGGTAGGATAACTAAGCTGTCGCGACCTTCTACCGCTGCATCAATCACCAGTTGCTGACCATCTCGGAACTCTTGGTAACCAAACACATCCTCCAACACACGTTGAGGCGTCAAAGGCAAATCAGATTGTTCGGCTAGCAAAGTCGAGGTCATGAAAAATCTCAGATTGGGTCTTTAAAAGAGGTGCTTATGCATGCCACTAGCACGCAAAGTGAGGGCACATTGTAATGGGGTTTCATGGTGAATAAAACCGCAAATTGTTAGGTGATTCAGCTCACGACTCGTATACTGATTTTCTGCTCTATAAAAACTCAATTAGGTGACATCCCATGACACCAGAAGAACAACAACGCGCACGGCAAGGCGTCCTGCTTGCAGTTGGTGCGTACACCATGTGGGGCATCGCACCCATTTACTTCAAATCGATTGCTGAAGTCTCACCACTTGAGATCTTAAGCCACCGAGTGTTTTGGTCTTTCTTTTTGCTAGCCGCACTCCTCCACTTTGGTCGCCAATGGCGCTCGGTTCGAGACATCATTAAAAATAAAACCAAAATGATGTATTTAGTTTCCACCGCCATTTTGGTCGGGGCTAACTGGCTGATCTTCATCTGGGCGGTCACCTCAAATCATATGCTCGATGCCAGTCTCGGCTATTACATCAACCCGTTAATCAATGTGTTACTCGGGATGGTGTTTCTAGGAGAGAGGTTACGTAAGCTGCAATGGTTCGCAGTCGCGCTGGCGGCTTGTGGTGTATTAGTGCAACTGATCGTGTTTGGCTCTGTCCCTGTGGTTGCTATCGCACTCGCAATGAGCTTTGGTTTTTACGGCTTACTGCGTAAGAAAGTCAGTGTGGAAGCACAAACGGGTTTATTCATTGAAACTCTCCTCATGTTACCTGCGGCAAGTATCTTTCTGTTTTTTATTGCCAGCACCCCGACCTCGAACATGTTTGAAAACCCATGGCAACTAAATACTTTACTGATCGCCGCAGGCGTGATCACTACCTTGCCATTACTGTGTTTTACCGGAGCAGCAACACGATTAAAACTCTCAACTCTGGGCTTTTTCCAATACATCGGCCCAAGTTTAATGTTCTTACTTGCGGTGCTTATATACGGTGAACCATTCACCAGCGATAAAGCGATCACTTTCGCCTTCATTTGGGGCGCCCTGGTGATGTTCAGCGTTGATGGTCTGCGTAATAACCGCAAGTCACGCAAAGCGGCTCGTGCTGCCTGATCGTTTTTTACAAGACATTTCAGAAATTGATGGATAAGCTTGGTCATAATGTGACCAAGCTTTTTTTTATTTAATGGAACATATTCAGTACTACGCAACCGACCATGACAACTTGAGCCTGATAGAGGCGAAATACCAGAAATTTGCTTTTCAAAGGCATTACCATCTGGATTTTCACCTCGGTCTGATCACGCATGGCGCGCAGAAGTTCCAATACCAAGGCAACAGCCATCAGGTTGGTCACGGGCAAATTGTGATTATGCCGCCAGATGAGCTGCACGACGGGCAATCTAAACTCGAAAGTGGCTATGAAGTAAATGTATTTGCGATCGAACCTCACCTATTGAGCGATCTGGCTGATCTTAAGAAAAACGGTCAAATAATAAACTTCAACGAACTGATCATCTCGGATCCACAGGTATTTTCACAACTTAGTAACTTACATGGACTACTTCGTCGTGAAAACATCAGCCAACTCACCAAAGATTGCCTTCCTTTTGAAGGATTTAACCAGCTTTTTGATCGCTACGGATCGCTTGAGCGACAAAAAGTGGTACCACTAGGAAAACAATCACTCGGTACGTTAAAAGATTACCTGATGGCGAACCTTGGCCAAGCGGTGCGTTTGGATTCGCTATCAGATCTGTGCCAACTGAGCCCGACTCAGTTCCAGCGCCACTTTAAAGCACAAACTGGCATGACACCTTATGCATGGTTCGCACGCCTACGCCTCGAACAAGGCATGAAGTTACTGCAAGCTGGTCAATGTGGTACCGACGTCGCCCATCAAATCGGTTTCTACGACCAAGCGCATTTCAGCAAAGCGTTTAAGCAGACCTACGGTGTTTCCCCTTCTCAAGTGACTCGTTAATTTCATTTACCGAGAAAACTGTCAGTTTTTTACAAGCGCAGCAGGTGGCTTGCCACGACAATAGCCGCATTGGTTATATTTGAGATGTGTTATGAATGAATCCACCATATTGCTGACACTCGCCAGCATTCACTTTATTGCCCTAATGAGTCCAGGTCCGGACTTTGCGCTGGTCGTACAAAACGCGACGCGTCATGGTCGTCAAACTGGCTTGTACATTGCGTTGGGATTGTCTGTCGGTATTTTGTTGCACTCTTTGTTCAGCCTGACAGGCGTGAGCTATATCGTCCACCAGCATCCAGTGTTGTATTCCGTGGTACAACTGCTCGGCGGTAGTTACCTGCTCTATTTAGGTATTGGTGCATTGCGCGCGGTGATCTCGATGATCAAAAACCCACTGGCGGATCAACCTAAGAAACAAAACAACTTGGTGATCAGTAACAAGCGTCAGGCATTTGCCAAAGGGTTTGCGACCAACATTCTTAACCCGAAAGCCTTGGTATTCTTTATCAGTTTGATGTCGAGCTTAGTCCCTGTGGGCATGTCGGTTACTGGCAAAGGCATTGCTTTGGTGATTCTGTTTGGCTTGTCGCTATTCTGGTTCTCTAGCCTTGCATGGATGCTGTCGACGCAGCGCTTACAACGTAAATTGCAACAAGCAGGCATCTACATCGACGGTCTGTGTGGGGTGGTATTTACTCTCGTGGGCAGCAGTATTTTGTTCCAAACCATCAGCACTTTCATTGGATAACATACTGATTTAAAGCGTAGCATAATCGACATTTCTAAGATTGCTCACTCGACGTTGCTCTCCATGAATGCCAAGCTGAAAACACGAAACTGGCAACATGGAGAGTCATCATGCATAGGACGTTCAACCGACTCGTGACCACGGGTCTTTTTCTTACTTCCCCACTCGTCTTATCTACCTCAGCCTTTGCTAACCAAGCGGCAGATGCGGTTGCGCCAGAGCACAGCACTGGCTTTGAGCAAAAGCTATTGGTCAAAGCGAAAGACTATATGGTCACAGCGGCCAACCCACTTGCAACCCAAGCTGGTGCAGATGTTCTTGCACAAGGTGGTAATGCTATTGATGCCATGGTTGCCGTACAACTGATGCTGGGCTTGGTAGAACCGCAATCCTCTGGCATTGGTGGCGGTGCCTTCTTAGTGTATTGGGACAGTGAGAAACAAAAACTGACCACGTATGATGGACGTGAAATCGCACCGCTCGCCGCGACGCCTAAACTCTTTCTAGATGACAAAGGACAACCACTGCAATTTTACGATGCGGTTGTCGGTGGACGTTCCGTCGCGACACCTGGCACAGTCAAGCTGCTGTGGGACACTCACCAGAAATACGGCAAGTTGGAATGGAAGAAGATCATCCAACCCGTGATTACCTTGGCTGAGCAAGGTTTCGAAGTGAGTCCTCGCCTCGCGAGTCTCATAGAGAAAGATGCCAAACGCCTATCACGCTTCCCTGCGACTAAGGCTTACTTCTTTAATCCAGATGGCTCACCAAAAGCCGAAGGCACATTGTTGAAGAACCCCGAATACGCGCAAACTCTGGCAGCAATAGCCGAACAAGGGGCAAAAGCTTTCTATCAAGGCGATATCGCCACAGACATCATCAAGACAGTACAGAATGCACCGGGCAATCCTGGCGTATTGGCACAACCTGACTTTGATGCGTTTCAAATCAAGCAACGTGAACCAGTTTGTGCAGCTTACCAAAACTATGACATCTGCGGCATAGGACCTCCAAGCTCTGGCGCATTGACGGTTGGACAGATTCTCGCGATCACCGAGCAATACGATCTTAAAGGTTGGGGAGCCGAAAGTGCGAAATCATGGCAAGTGATCGCCGATGCATCTCGTCTTGCGTTCGCGGATCGCGGTAAATACATGGCTGACCAAGATTATGTACCAATGCCAACCGAAGGCTTGCTTGATAAAGACTATCTCAAACAACGTGCTGAGCTTATTCAAGTCGGTAAAGCGTTGAGTAAAGTTGAAGCCGGCAATCCTCCGTGGTCGCACTCCATGAACTTAAGCATGGATCAATCAATTGAGCTGCCTTCCACCAGCCATTTCAATATCGTCGATAAGCAAGGCAATGTGGTTTCAATGACAACAACCATCGAGAATGCCTTTGGCTCACGCTTGATGGTGCGCGGCTTCTTGCTCAACAACGAACTTACCGATTTCTCCTTCCGCACGCACCAAGATGGTGTGCCAATCGCGAACCGCTTAGAACCGGGCAAGCGCCCACGCTCATCCATGGCACCGACCATTATGATGAAAGACGATAAACCCTACATGGCAATTGGCTCACCGGGCGGCAGTCGCATCATTGGTTACGTCGCACAAGCCATTATCGCCCACACACAGTGGGATATGGATATCCAAAGTGCGATTAATCAGCCACGACTACTGAATCGTTTTGGCACCCTAGATATTGAGCAAGGTACCGCTGCAGAAGGCTTACAGCCCGAGCTGGAGAAGATGGGTTTTAAAACTGAAGTTCGTGATTTGAACTCTGGACTGCATGCTATCCGTATAACTAAAAACGGCCTTGAAGGTGCAGCCGACCCAAGACGTGAAGGTACCGCTATCGGACAATAAGAGTCTTTCGCTCGCCCCCTTGTGCGAGATCTCTCACAAAGGGTTGAGCAAACCTCTCTTCTTTAATGGTAAAACCGCACAATAACGAAAGTAAGCCATTGAATTTAATGCTTATGTATCTTTTTTAAACGCTGAGAGAGTGAAAAAATGTGAGATTAACCCGTTGTTGGAAATCGTTAAACACGTAATATTAAACCTGTCGGAAGGATGCTGACACGGAACAGGAAACACCACGGACTTGGTGAACTTCAGGAAGAAGAAACGGTTATTCAGGATGAATAGTCGGGCATGGATTGCAAAATTGGACATTGAACGGAATCAATAGTGACTAGGATGGTTACTACTAAGGACGGGAAATGGACACCTCTGGACGAGGCAAGGATTTGAACATCAGGATGATGTCAGGGACACCGCTCAGGGAACAAGTGATGAGAGCTAACGAGGATGGTTAGCAGACCAGGATAAGGTCATTAAGGACACCGCTAGGAAGGCGACGTAAGGATTAAGCTGACGGATTCAGCACACTATCATGGATTAGATGCATGGAGCACTCTTAGTAGCCGGATTGCTGCGAGTAAGACTATAACCCCGATGGGCGCAAGCCCTCGGGGTTTTTCTTTGCCTAAAATTTTTCTCAGTAGATCTGCTGAAAACAGACATTCGCCACAACGCCCACCTTTCACGTCAAACGGTATAGTTAAATCGCGCTTTCGCACTCCATTTATCATTCCATTTTTTACTGCGTTAGCGACATGAAAACAGCACAAACAAAAAGAGCCGCCGAAGCAGCTCTTAAAGTTTTGGTCAAGCCTTACAGTTTCTCTAGTCGAGCGTAAGCAGTCACTAACCATTTAATGCCTTCACCGTTAAAGGCAATCTGTACGCGACTTTGTGGACCACTGCCCTCGAAGTTGATGATGGTGCCTTCACCAAACTTTGGATGCATCACACGAGAACCTAGCGTAAAGCCGGTTTCATTGAAGCTCTCTTTCACCGCCGTTTGACTAAATCGACCACTGCTTGCAGGACGGCTAACTTGCGCCTTCATGCGTACTTCATCTAAACAAGTTTCTGGCAGTTCACGAATAAAGCGAGACGGCTTGTGGTACTTATCCTGACCGTACAAGCGGCGCATTTCAGCATAAGTGATATACAGTTTCTGCATTGCACGGGTCATGCCTACGTAACACAGGCGGCGTTCCTCTTCTAAACGCCCTGCTTCTTCTGCCGACATTTGGCTTGGGAACATGCCTTCTTCCACGCCGACCATAAACACCAACGGGAACTCTAGACCTTTCGCACTGTGCAATGTCATGAGCTGAACCGCATCTTCAAACTCGTCCGCTTGTCCTTCGCCCGCTTCTAATGCTGCGTGGGTTAGGAATGCCGTTAGCAGTGACATGTCCTCGGCTTCTTCTGGTTTCTCGAATTGGCGAGTTGCCGTCACCAATTCCTCCAAGTTCTCAATACGCGCCTTAGACTTTTCGCCCTTCTCTTGCTCGTACATCGCGAACAAGCCCGAGTATTTGATCACGTGGTCTGCTTGATGATGAAGCGGCATCTCGATGGTGTCGTCTTCTAGTGCCGTGACAAGCTCGATAAAACGGCTCAGAGCACCAGCAGCGCGACCAGCGAGGACCTTTTCATCCAACATCGCCACACTCGCTTCCCACATGGTGCAACCACGATCACGCGCTGCAAAACGGATAGTTTCAAGCGTCTTATCACCCAAACCACGCGTTGGCGTATTCACTACACGTTCAAATGCCGCATCGTCGTTACGGTTGGCAATCAAACGCATGTAGCTCAAGGCATCTTTGATTTCCTGACGTTCGAAGAACCGCATACCACCGTAGATGCGGTAAGGCAGGCCGGCTTGAATTAACGCTTCTTCCAGAACACGCGACTGGGCGTTGTTACGGTAAAGCATCGCAGCATCATTCAGAGCTCCACCCTTGTCTTGCCACTCTTTGATTTTGTTTACTGCAAAACGGGCTTCATCCAATTCGTTGTAAGCGCTGTAAACCGAGATAGGCTCACCGACAACACCATCAGTCCAAAGCTCTTTACCCATACGCTCGGTATTATTGGCGATCAAAGCATTCGACGCTTCCAGAATGGTCTTGGTTGAACGGTAGTTTTGCTCAAGACGAATGGTATTCACGCTTGGGAATTCCCGCGTAAACTTCTCAATGTTCTCAATTTTCGCGCCACGCCAACCGTAAATCGACTGGTCATCATCACCTACGATCATCACATGAGACTCAGGGCCTGCCATCATACGTAACCAAGCGTATTGGATATTGTTGGTATCCTGGAACTCGTCCACCAAGATGTGCTTAAAGCGCGCTTGGTAGTGTTCACGGACGAACTTGTTGTCACGCAGTAGCTCATGTGCGCGCAGCAAGATTTCCGCAAAATCGACCAAACCAGCACGATCACACACCTCTTGATAAGCGGTGTACAGCTGTAGATATGTTTTGGTAACGGGATCATGGTAGGCATCGATATGCGACGGACGCAGACCTTCGTCTTTCTTACCATTAATCCACCATGCCACTTGGCGTGCTGGCCACTGCTTCTCATCCAGGTTTTGCGCTTTGATCAAACGCTTTAGCAGACGTTGTTGGTCGTCACTGTCGATGATTTGGAAATCTTCCGGTAGCTTGGCATCAAGATAGTGCGCACGCAGAATACGGTGACAAATACCATGGAAGGTACCATTCCACATACCGCCTGCACTGCCCATCATTAGCTCTTCGATACGCCCACGCATCTCTGTCGCCGCCTTATTGGTAAAGGTTACCGACATAATTGAGAACGGAGATGCTTGCTCTACCGACATCAACCAAGCGATACGGTGAACAAGAACGCGCGTCTTACCACTCCCTGCACCAGCAAGGATGAGCAAGTTTTCTAGAGGTGCTGCAACGGCTTCACGTTGTTTATCGTTCAAACCGTCGAGTAATAGAGATGGATCCATCATGATGAGAGCTACTGGTTATTTATACATAAAAATAGATTATAACCTAAACAACCTGTTCAGATTAGACAAAAATTCATAAAAAATTTGTCGATTTTTCACTCAAAATATCAATACGTTATATAAATTATCACCATTAAACCTATTTGTTTGGCAAATTTTTGTGAAAGTTTTTTAGTCCATTTCCTATCTTTTAAGTTAAGCAAGCTGATAGCAAAAACGCCAAAACAGGTGATTCATCTTGCCAACTTAAAGTAAAGGAAATCATTCAGAGGAATTTATTATGAAAAAGTCGAATCTAGCTGTTACTGCTGCGGTTACTGGTCTTCTAGCGCTTGGTGGCACAATGCTAACTGCAGCTCCAGCTGTCGCTGCTGAAAAAGAAAAATGCTATGGCGTTTCTAAAGCAGGTAAAAACGACTGTGCAACGAAAAGCAGCTCATGCGCTGGTACTGCTAAAGAAGACAACCAACAAGACGCCTTCATAGTCGTTCCTAAAGGGCTATGTGACAAACTAGCAGGCGGTAGCACTACTTCTTCATAATCTTCCATCGCTCGCTACTGTGAGGGTGCGTTGATGCTCACCAACGCATCCTTCTCTTCCCGCTCTATTTGAAAAGGAGTTTCACGTGAAACACCACACCTTCCACGACCTTGTTGGAGTTGGATTAAGAACCCCTCACCTCGATTACTTTAGTCAAAATAAGCCCGAGTTATCTTGGTTAGAAATTCACAGTGAAAACTACTTTCAACCCAACGCAGCAGAACGCCATCAACTACAAGCGCTTCGCGAGCAATACCAAATCAGCTGTCACGGCATTAGCCTGTCGTTAGGCTCCGTGGAGCGTGTGAATCAAAAGCACCTTGCTCAACTTAAAGCGCTGATTGACTCAATCGAACCGTTTCTTGTTTCTGACCATTTAAGCTGGAGTGAAAACGGCGGTCACTACTTCAATGATCTGCTTCCACTGCCATACACGGAAGAAGCGCTTAAAGTGTTCACTCGCAACGTGAATGAAGTACAAGACTATTTGCAGCGCGAGATCTTGATAGAAAATCCATCTAGTTATGTGAAATTCCAGCATTCGACCATCAGCGAATGGGAGTTTCTTACCGAAGTGCAAAAGCGCACTGACTGTCGTTTGTTGCTCGACTTAAACAACGTTTATGTGTCGGCCTTCAATCACGGTTTTGATTGCGACACATACCTAGATGCGATTCCAGCCGACAAAGTGGATGAGATTCACTTGGCAGGTTTTACCATCAAACAACTCGACAAAGGTGAGATTTGGATTGATACCCATAGCCGTCCAGTCAGTGATGAAGTTTGGCAGCTGTTCGCGCAATGGACAAAAAAACACGGTCCACGCCATGCGCTGATTGAATGGGATTTGGATATCCCTGCGCCAGAAGTCTTACTCGGAGAGGCACAGAAAGCATCGCAACTGTTGCTGCAAGGCACACTCCCTAACAAGCATAGTGAACCAAGGAAGGCATCATGAATCTAGCCACCTTACAAAGCCAGTTTGCTAAAGCCCTACACTATCAAGCACTGGGTGAAGATTGCGATATTGCCAGTGATGAGTTTACCGCGGATGAACGCATGCAGATTTACCGCAATAACTTTATCGTCAGCTTAAGTGAAGTGTTATCCGCGACCTACCCAATGGTTGAAGCGCTGCTTGGTGAAGAATGCTTTGTACAGATAGCTCGCCAGCATGTTCTCTCTTATCCATTAGAAGAAGGGAATGTGGTGCATTATGGCGAAGGCTTCCAAGACACCATCATGCAGTTCAGTCAGGTGATCGCACAAGCGCCTTACAGCCCTGAAGTCGCGCGCTTTGAATGGCATATCGACCTCGCTCGTCAAGCACAGTATGAACAACCCAATGCAGCAGAATTAAAACCGCTTACGTTACTTAGAGAAGTGAGTGAAGAGCAACAACCCGCTTTGGTTTTGCATCTTAAGCAAGGCTGCCGCAGCTTTGACTCTAGCTACGCAGTCTTTGATTTGTTTAGCGCAATTCAAACTGGGCAGTTCGAACAACTTAATATCAACCAATTACAGCAAGGTGTTATCTCGATTCAAGCCAATGGAGAAGCCTTGTGTCACGCACTCGATGCCGATGTGTTCCAACTGCTGCAATGTTTAGAGCAGAAGCAGAGTTTGAGCGAAGTACCTGAAGTTTTACTCGCTCATCTCAATAGCATCATGGCACTCGATCTCGTCGACGGCTTTACATTGAAATCAATCTAAGGAGCACTCTATGACGGATACGGTTAAAAACTTAGTCAATCGGTACGACGATTTAATCAGTACTCTACAAGCTGGCTTTGTCCCTTTACTACTTCTCTTTTGTCGCTTGTGGGTTGCATGGGTATTCTTCAATTCAGGGCTAATTAAAATCTCGTCTTGGGATAGCACACTGTATTTATTTGAGCTGGAATACCAAGTACCAATACTGCCATGGGAACTAGCGGCTTACTTAGGTACGGCAGCAGAATTAGTTCTACCCGTGTTCTTGGCACTAGGATTGATTACCCGCCCGATGGCTGCGATTCTGTTTGTGTTTAATATTATCGCAGTGGTCTCTTACCCACTGCTGTGGGAGAAAGGCTTTTATGACCACCAACTCTGGGGTTTGATGATTCTTATCGTCATTGTGTGGGGACCAGGACCACTGTCTCTCGACCATATCCTGAAGAAGAAAATTACCAACTAAAAAAATCCCCGCATGATGCGGGGATTTTTTTATTATTTGTTTAAGTAAGCCAGTAGCTCTTCAGCAGAGATGCCTTGCTTCGCGAGGTCTTTTGCCATCTGTTCTACTTGCTCGCCCTTACGTGACTCAATCACTTGCTGAAATTGATACACAAGATCACGTAATACTGGCACAGGAACTTGTTTTGCCGCGCTACGAATGCGCTCAGAGCTTTGGTTGCCTAATTCGTTTAGCAACTTACCAAACATCACCTTTTCTGGTGACTCTTCCATTTGCTCTAGGATACGAGCCATTTCATACGTGGTTAACGACATTACTTTATGAGTTCCGTTATGGTGTCGAGAATAGTTTGAATGACAAATATACACGCGTTAGTAACATTGGAAAATACTAAATTACCAAGTTTTACGCATTCACCAATTTCGTATGCCAGTTCTTACCAGCTTTGCTAAACAGAATCACCAACGCTGGAAGTAATACCCACATATGAATCGCAATCAGAGTTTGCGGCTCGAGTGACAAGCGTTGTAGCGTACCGACCAACAAACCTGCACCGCTCATCTGGAACAAACCAAGCAGTGCAGCCGCAGTACCCGCTTTATCACCAAACGGTTCCAACGCTTTACCTGCTGCGGCGCCAAGAATCCAAGCAAAGCCGACCGAAGAGATAAAGATTGGTAGCATGAAAGACAGCGCCGTGTTGTGCTCTTTCATCACCATCATGATCACACCAGCAATCGCAAGTAAGCAGATACCCACAACAAGCGAATTATGCGTACCCCAGCGATCCATAAATTTCGGTGCTAGCATACAAGCTGCAATATTAAATGCTGCGTTCAGACCAAACCAGAAAGTGAATTCATTCATCGACAGTCCCATACCTGTCATCAACACCACGGGGGCAGACGTTACGTAAGCAAGAATCACAGCCATCGCCATCAAACACAGTGATGCGTGGAAGATGAATGACGGCGTACTCAGCACTGCCCAGTAACGACTTAATTTAAAGACCGCTTGTTTCTCTGTGGCCGGGTTAGTTTCCTTCAGGCCCGAAAACATCAGCGCACCGGCAATAACAGCAAAAACAGCCATAAAGCTGAAGTTTGCACGCCAATCAAATTGCTGCGTTAACCAGCTACCAAGAATCGGCGCCAATGCCGGGATAAAGCAGATCGCACCGTTAAGGTAGCTGATCATTTTGCCGCTTTTTTCCGGACCAAAGATATCGCGAACTGTTGCAAAGGCTGCTACCGATGTTGCACACGCACCTAAGCCTTGTAGCAAGCGAGCCGCCAACATCCACTCAATATTTTGAGCACTCCACGCCAATAAAGCGCTCAATGCGTAGATGGTGATGCCTCCCAATGCAACAGTTCGACGTCCGAGTTTATCTGCCAAGGGACCAGCGAATAGCTGACCAACACCCATAGCAAATAGGAACCAAGTAATGGTGTCTTGTGCCAATGCATTTTCTACCTGAAAAGTGGATGCGATAAGAGGCAAAGCAGGTAGATAGATATCAATCGCAAGCGGACTGAACAGAACTAACATGGTCAACAGCGCCATCTGTTTTTTGCTATTTGTAATATGGCTAGACACAAAACACTCCAAATTGAATAAGAACTTTTGAGCAAAGCTTAATCATCTGATGATATGAATGGAAATGATGTATAATCATGACCATTATTCCAATAAGGAAAATCACTGTGAACGTAGAGAAACTGGCGCGTATCGACCTCAACTTACTGGTCTGTTTTAAGGTGCTAATAGAAGAGTTGAATGTCACTCGAGCAGCCCACAGACTTTGCTTGAGCCAGTCTGCCGTCAGCAAATCCTTAGCCAAATTGCGTACCCAATTTGATGACCCCTTATTCACTCGAAACTCTCATGGATTGACGCCAACACCGCGTGCTTTGTTCCTCAAACCGAAACTGGATCTGTTGATAAACCAACTTGAAGTACTTACTCAGCCCGAAGAGTTCTCTCCCCAAAGCAGTGAGTATCGTTTCCAAATCGCCGCAGTAGAGAGCGTCTATCCATTAATTCTGCCCCACTTCTTGCCTGCAATATTCCGGACGGCGCCAGGCGTGACCATCAGTACTCATTCTTGGTCGGAGCAAACATTTAAGATGATTCAACGTGGTGAAATCGATTTGGGCATGACAGGCAGAGACATCGACATCAACGATGCCAAGCTAACCATGCTACCGCCAGAGGACATTTGTGAACAGGAAATCTATCGCGACCACCAGATGTGTATCGTACGTAAAGACCACCCGACTTTGCGTGGTAATTGGAACTTAGAAACCTACCTAGCACTGCGTCATGTACAGGTACGTTGTGATGGCAACGATCGTTGGCTTCTAGACTATCGTTTAGCTGACATAGGTCGTGAACGTGATATCGCGGTAACTGTACCGGACTTTAACAGCGCGGCCAGTTTGTGTTCTTACACTGACTTCGTATTTACCGCGCCGAGCCACTTTGTGAAGCTGGCAGCCAAGCAGCATGACATGGCATTACTGCCTCTACCACTCGAATTCCCACCCATGGCTTACACTTTGTTCTGGCACCGAGACAGAGAAAATGACCCAGCTTTAACTTGGCTACGTACCATGATCACGCAAAAAACCGATCATCTTAGATAAAAATCCCGGACGCGATTTGCGCTCTTACGGTAAAATGAGTAGCTTAACAGTCGATAGTCCTTTTTGGCTCATCTATGGCCTGTTGTACTCCGACTCTATTGAAGTGATTGCGAACCTCAATAGAATCGTAAACTGCATGAAGCAGATGGAAACAGCTCCCACACCTGAGCATGAAGGAGCGGTAATTTGAAGGAATAACACAGATGCACAACGATACCCTAAGCCGCGTGAATGCAATTCGCGAATGGCTAGCACAACATAATATTGATGCCCTACTTGTCCCACATGAAGACGAGTATTTGGGCGAATACGTACCCGCGCACAACGAGCGTTTACTTTGGCTAACAGGTTTTACTGGTTCTGCTGGTGCTGCAGTTATCACCAAAGACAAAGCCGCTATCTTTGTTGATGGCCGCTACACGGTACAAGTAACAAAGCAGGTTCCTGCTGATCTATTCGAGTACCGCCACCTGATTGAAGAGCCTGCGCTAGATTGGATTAAAGATCATCTTGCAAATGGTGCGTCTGTGGCAATCGACCCTCGCATGCACAACTCTGCTTGGCTAGACATGGCACAGGCGAAACTTGCTGGTGCACTTGAGCTCAAGATTCTCGACAGCAACCCAATTGATGAACTGTGGCACGATCGCCCTGCTCCAGTGGTTTCTGATGTTCGTCTAATGGCAACACAAGCGGTTGGTCAATCAAGTGAAAGCAAACGCCAAGAAATCGCAGAGCTTGTAAAAAAAGCCGGCGCAGACAGCGCAGTGATCACGGCACTTGATTCTATCTGTTGGTTACTCAACGTTCGTGGCCTCGATGTATCACGTCTTCCGGTTCTGCTTTCTCACGCGATTCTGCATTCAGATTCAAGCGTGGAATACTTCCTAGATCCAGCTCGCCTACCTGCTGAGTTTGACGCTCACGTTGGTGCGGGTGTGACGGTTCATCACCCAGAAGCATTGCAAGCACGACTAGAAACCCTAACTGGCAAGAATGTACTGGTTGACCCTGCGACAAGTAACGCATGGTTTAAGCTGGTTCTACAGAATGCTGGCGCATCAGTGGTGAGTAAAGCTGACCCATGCCTAATGCCAAAAGCAGCGAAGAACGCAGTTGAAATCGCAGGCATGAAAGCATGTCATATCCGTGATGGCGTGGCGATGAGTAAGTTCTTATCTTGGTTAGATGCTGAAGTCGTCGCAGGTAACCTGCATGATGAAGCGACGCTGGCAGACAAACTTGAAGCGTTCCGTAGCGAAGACCCGACGCTTATGGATCTTAGCTTCGATACTATTTCGGCAGCCGGTGGTAATGCGGCGATGTGTCACTACAACCACGAGAACCAACCTGAGCCAGGTAAGCTAGAACTGAACACGCTTTACCTAGTGGATTCAGGTGGTCAATACCTAGATGGCACGACAGACATCACGCGTACTATTGCGATCGGTCAGCCTTCACAAGAGATGATTAAACAATTCACTCTTGTACTAAAAGGTCACATCGGTGTTGCTCGTGCACGTTTCCCGAAAGGCACACGTGGTTACCAAATCGATACGCTAGCTCGTCAGCACCTATGGGCGGAAGGCTACGATTACGATCATGGTACTGGTCACGGCGTTGGTCACTTCTTAAGTGTTCATGAAGGTCCGGCGAGCATTTCGAAGAAGCAAATCGACGTGCCTCTAACAGAAGGTATGGTGCTGTCCAACGAGCCAGGTTACTACCGTGCAGATGCGTTTGGTATCCGTATTGAAAACCTAGAGCTTGTTGTTGAAACACCTACTAACGGTGACTTCCCTGTTCTGTCATTTGAGTCGCTAACACGCTGCCCAATCGATAAGCGCAATATCAACGTTGATATGCTAACTCGTCCAGAACTTGCTTGGCTGAATGATTACCATCAGAAAGTATGGGATGAGATTAGCCCACTAGTTGAAGGTGATGTGAAAGAGTGGCTTCGTCAAGCAACGCTACCTGTAGCACACAACTAGAAGCTAGAAGCTAGAAGCTAGAAGCTAGAAAAAAGTAGTGGGTTGATGTTTTGCATCAACCCTCTTTTCTTTACTTATGTTTCACGTGAAACATAGCGATGACCAGTGACTCTATTTGTTGCTTAACCAGAATACGCCGAGTGCCAATCTCGCCACACAGGGTCAAATCCTTTGGCTCGTATCATATCTTCCACAGAACCTGCACTTCGCTCATCGCTGATCTCAAACTGCTCGAGTTCAACATCATCCATCGCATAACCCCCCGGCTGAGTTTTAGATGCAGCAGACATACTGGTGATGCCTAACGGTAATGCATTGTCTCTGAACTTCGGTGATTCACGAGTCGATAATGACAACTCCACCTCTGGATTCAACAAACGATAAGCGCAAATCAACTGAACAAGCTGCTTATCCGTCATGACTGATTTTGGCTGCTTTCCGTTTAAAGAACTGGCTCCCTCACAAGGACGTAAACGCGGAAAAGAAATCGAGTAACGAGTCTGCCAATATGTGCGCTCAAGATACTCCAAGTGCGCTGCCACATAAAAACAATCTGTACGCCACTCTTCTAATCCTATCAAAGCGCCAATACCGATCTTATCGATGCCCGCTTTTGCAAGACGATCGGGTGTATCCAATCGGTATTCGAAATCCATCTTGTTGCCACGCAAATGGTGCTCGGCGTAAGTCGAAGGATGATACGTTTCTTGATAGACCATCACCGCATCCAAACCCAATGTCTTGAGCTCAGCGTATTCGTCTTGATCTAGCGGCTGTACTTCCATCGCCAAATAATTAAAGCGTTGCTTAATCATCGGCACCATTTCGCGAAAGTATTTCATGCCTACTTTGGTTTCGTGTTCGCCAGTCACCAGCAATACGCTATCGAACTTCATGCGTTTGATGGCTTCGACTTCTGCAGCCACTTCGTCCCTATTCAAGGTACGACGCTTGATTCTGTTCTCCATCGAGAAGCCACAATAAGTACAAGCATTGGCGCACAAATTAGAAAGGTACAATGGAATATAAAGCGACATGGTATTACCAAAACGCTTGCGAGTTGCCGAGTATGACAGTTGTGCCATTTGCTCTAAGTACGCTTCAGCCGCTGGTGAAATTAGCGCTTTAAAGTCTTCCAAGTCACGCTTGGGTTTATTCAATGCTCGCTCAACATCTTGTGCCGTTTTCGCATAGATCGACATCGAAATGTCATCCCAATTAAGCTGCTTAAATTGTTCAACGAAGCTCATGTTTTCCTCGCTTATTAGCTAAACCAATCTAGGACTAAAGCTCATCTAGGAATGACGTCAGTGGACTCGACGCAACCGCATGAGAAACCTTACCTGCAAGTCCGGCTTCATAAGCCATACGCCCCGACTCTACCGCCAACTTAAATGCCCTCGCCATCGCAACGGGATCGCTTGAAGCCGCAATCGCGGTATTGACGAGCACGGCATCCGCACCCATTTCCATCGCACGCGCGGCATGTGAAGGAGCACCAATACCCGCATCAACAACGACAGGAACATTAGCTTGGTCGATGATGATCTCTAGGAAATTGTGAGAAACTATCCCTTTGTTGGAACCAATCGGCGCACCTAATGGCATGACTGCAGCACAGCCTACTTCTTCCAA
The DNA here is from genome assembly GCF_052037695.1 of Vibrio sp. WZ-1. Lineage (NCBI taxonomy): Bacteria > Pseudomonadati > Pseudomonadota > Gammaproteobacteria > Vibrionales > Vibrionaceae > Vibrio > Vibrio sp. WZ-1. The sequence goes on from NZ_JBQEQR010000068.1 coordinate 31,420, forward strand.
TCGTTTACACAGAACCGGGTCAGCATGACAATAAGGAAGGACAATGAAGCCCTCACGAACCAGTTGCTCAGCGGCAGCAAGTGTCTCAATTGGATCGGGCATCAAGTACTTCGGGTCTGGATGAATTTCCAGTTTTAGCCAGTTAGTACCCAACGCTTCTCGCGCCAGTTGCGCAGCAAACACAGCATCTTTAGCATTCTTTGCACCCGAGGTGTTCGGCAATAAGTTCACACCCGCTTGTACTAACGGCAGCAAAATATCGTCTTGTTGGTCGTTCACATCCACACGCTTCAACGCCATGGTCGCAAGTTGAGATCCCGACACTTGAATCGCTTCTGCCATTAATCGGCTGTTGGCAAACTTCCCTGTTCCCGTGAACAGTCTTGATTCGAATTGTTTATCACCAATTTTAAGCATCGACTTTAACCCCCTGCGATCGCTTGAAACAAAGAGATGCTATCTCCCTGTGAAAGAACTGTGCTAGCCCACTCACTGCGCGGCACAACATTGTTATTAATTGCAAAAACACAGCCCATTTCAGGCAGCGCAAATTGACTAATGATTTGCTGTAGACTCGACTTACTGGCGACTTGATGTGACTGGTCATTGATGACAATAGTGATCACATCTAAGTCAGCAGCGATCATTTGTGTTGCTTGTTGTTCTGATAACGTCATTGCTTCCAACTCTCTTAATTCTGCCCATTATTCGTAAGCTAAACCTGAGCACACACTTGGCACTGTTTGTCTTTGCTTATCGCCATGGTTTGCCATTGCAGTTTCAATCCATCAAACAGGTGCAACTTGGCAGTCTCAACATGAAACTTTCCCGTCGCCAGTTTTTGAATTGCCGCTATCGCTTGGTAGTTGCCAAGTGTCCCCACCACCGGACCGACGACACCGCTCTCACTGCATTTTTGCGTTTGCGGTAATTCATCGAACGGATACAAACAGCGGTAACACGCTTTACTCTGCGCTTCTTGTTCACTTGGTGTTTGGTAATCAAAGACAGCGAATTGCCCTTGCCAACCAATTGCTGCCGCCGAGATGAGCGGCGTATTTTGTTCGCAACAAACTTGGTTAATTAGCTGGCGTGTTGGCATGTTGTCGGTGCAATCCAACACCACATCCGCCAACATCACCTCAAGCTTCAGCTGTGCTTTGTCTAATCGCTTATTGAGGGCACGAACTTGGACCATAGAGTTAAGTTCAGTAAGTTGTTTTACAGTTGCTTTTGTTTTCGCAACTTGGAGGTCTTGTTCACGATAAATGATCTGACGTTGTAGGTTACTGCTATCAACTTCATCGTCATCAACCACAACCAATTTACCAACGCCCGCTGACGCCAAGTACAAACTCGCAGCGCTCCCCAATCCGCCACAACCGATGATCAGCACATGCGATTTGCTCAAACGCTCTTGCCCAACTTCGGCAATTTCAGGTAGAGCGACTTGGCGCTGATAGCGAAGGAACTGCTTATCCGTGAGCATGCTCGCCTCTCTTGGTATCCACCAATTCACAATTCTGATCAGTAAACGTTAGCAGTCTTTCCTTCATCAGTTGTGCGAAGCACTCGATGACGGACTGAGGTGATTCTGCCAACGTAATAGCACGCACTACTGCTAAGCTAGAAACACCTGTTTGCCAAACTTGGTCAGCATTAGATTGGTCAATGCCACCAATCGCGACCGTCGGAAAGCCAAGCACATTGCCAGTCACAGTTTTGTCTTTCGAAGGACGGAAAGCCAGATCTTTGTTTCCGTAAGGAATGCTATCAATCAGCTTTTGATACAGTGCCAAGCGCACCAAACCTTGTGGTTTCGATGGCATCTGTTTTGTGGTGGTTGGGAAAATATGCCCTAGCGCGATGTAACTAGGATGAATTTGTACGATGCGCAGTAGCTCATAATAACCATGAGTAGAAAGACCAAGACGAATACCGGCTTTAGTTAGCTGAGCCAAATTCGATTCTTCTATATCTTCTTGTCCTAGGTGAACGCCATAAGCGCCATGCTTGATTGCCAACTCCCAATAGTCATTGATGAACACTTGTGCTTGATACTGACGACCTAGCTCAATTGCTCGAATGATCTGTTGTTCTAAATCGGCTTGTTGTGGGTTCTTGATTCGCAGTTGAATAGTGTTGATGCCTAGTGGCAGTAAACGCTCAATCCACGCAACATCATCAACGACTGGGTAAAGCCCTAAACTTTGCTTAGTTAGACTTGGAAAGCTAACACTCTCGCCTTGTGCAGACCAACCAACTTGAATACCTAGTCGGTTATCCTCCAGTACAGGTGTGGGGAAATCATCAAATTGATCAGCCCACTGAGAAGATCGTCCCTCGTCAAGGTTGTCATTCGATAGTGTTTCACGTGAAACATTTGCTTGTTGAGCTAGCATTCCTCGAGCAAGTGTTAACGCATCTTCGATAGGAAAATCGAGTACTGTCAGCGTTACTGTCCAAGCAAGGTGATGTGCGGGATCGAACATTGCGTTGAGTTTGGACTTAACAGAAAGCGCTCTCACTTCGTCGTTGATTGGGTGACGCCAGATATCAAGCTGAAGCACTTTCTCCTTTTCATCGGAAACCTGCGTATCAGCAATGCCAATATAAATCGCTTTCGACGGTTGCTTAGCACACGCTTCTACCGACAAAGCAGAACGGTAATAGAGAGTAAATGAACACTCAGGCTCAAAGTTATATCCACCAATAAGGTCAGTCGTTATATGTGTAATCTGTTGGTCGCGAACAAGCTGAATAGATTGAGTTGGGCTCACACCCAACTCAACGTCTTCTATGCTAAAACCCTGTTCTTTCGCCAACAACAAACATTGTTGAACTAAACCTGTTAGTTCAATCAATGATGACGGAATAAGGATTTTGCTCATTAGTCACTTACCTCGGCATGTGCTGCTGGGTGGTATAACTCAGAACCTGTGTCTCTAAATTCTTGCGATTTCTGACGCATCCCCTCAAGAGGATCATCCAGCATTTTGATCGATATAGCTTGGTCCGCAGCAACTTGCTCAGTATCTTTCGCATACTCTCGTACCTCTTGCGAGATCTTCATGGAGCAGAACTTTGGTCCACACATCGAACAGAAGTGAGCAACTTTGCCAGACTCTTGAGGCAAGGTTTCATCATGGAAAGCACGAGCGGTATCTGGGTCGAGCGACAAGTTAAATTGGTCTTCCCAGCGGAACTCGAAGCGAGCTTTAGAAAGCGCGTTATCACGAACTTGAGCACCAGGGTGCCCTTTTGCTAAATCAGCAGCATGAGCTGCAAGCTTGTAAGTGATCATACCTACTTTCACGTCTTCTTTGTTTGGTAAACCAAGATGCTCTTTAGGCGTTACGTAGCAAAGCATCGCACAGCCATACCAGCCAATCATGGCAGCGCCAATACCTGAAGTAATATGGTCGTAACCAGGAGCGACGTCTGTCGTCAATGGACCAAGGGTATAGAAAGGAGCTTCATGGCAGTGCTCCAACTGCTCTTCCATGTTCTCTTTGATCATATGCATTGGAACATGACCAGGACCTTCGATAATCACCTGTACGTCGTATTCCCACGCAATCTTGGTTAACTCTCCAAGGGTACGAAGCTCAGCAAATTGCGCTTCGTCGTTAGCATCGGCAACCGAGCCAGGACGCAGACCATCACCCAGAGAAAGTGCCACATCATACTTAGCGCAGATTTCACAGATCTCTCGGAAGTGGGTATATAAGAAGCTTTCTTGGTGATGCGCTAAACACCATTTCGCGATGATAGAACCACCACGAGAAACGATGCCGGTAACGCGTTTTGCTGTCATTGGCACATAGCGAAGTAGTAAACCGGCATGAATAGTGAAGTAGTCAACGCCCTGCTCTGCTTGCTCAATCAGAGTATCGCGCATCACTTCCCAGTTAAGGTTTTCCGCAACACCATTCACTTTCTCAAGCGCTTGGTACATAGGTACGGTACCGATCGGAACCGGACTATTACGCAAAATCCACTCGCGAGTTTCGTGAATGTTACGTCCAGTAGAGAGATCCATAACGGTATCTCCACCCCAGCGCGTCGCCCACACTAGTTTCTCTACTTCTTCCTCAATCGAAGACGTCACCGATGAGTTACCAATATTGGCGTTCACTTTGACCAAAAAGTTACGTCCAATGATCATTGGTTCAGATTCTGGGTGGTTGATATTAGAAGGGATAATCGCGCGACCTTCGGCGACTTCTTTACGCACAAACTCGGCGGTAATATCTTTTGGAAGATTCGCTCCGAAGCTTTGACCTGGATGTTGTTGATTCAGCACTTCATCGCGGTATTGAGCACGCCCCATATTTTCACGTAGAGCGATGTATTCCATTTCTGGGGTGATTATACCTTGGCGAGCATAGTGCAATTGAGTCACGCACTGCCCATCTTTGGCACGTCGAATACGTGGCAGATTTCCGTAACGAAGCTCGTCTAGAGTTTCATCTTCTAGGCGCTCTTTGGTGTATACCGAGCTTACTTCATTAAGTAGTTCAGTATCGGCACGCTCTTCAATCCACCCTTCTCTCAGCTTAGGTAAGCCGTTGTAGAGGTCTATGGTGTGTTCTGGATCTGTGTATACACCCGAGGTATCGTAAACACGTACTGGCTCATTAGGCTCGAAAATAGGCGCTTCTTTTGTGCCTCCAATAAGGCTATCAGCGAGTGATATTTCACGCATTGGCACACGAATATCAGGACGTGAACCCTCTACGTAGACTTTGCTTGAATTTGGGTACGGTTGTACCGAGAGTGTATCAATGAACTGTTTTGCTTCCAGTCTCGCTTGCTTGCGACTCGACATAGCATTTTTCCTTGCTTTGTTATGCTTAGATAAAAAGTATTGGGATAAAAATGCTTGGCGGATAGATGCGACAAGAGGAATCGAATTAAGGACAAGTTGAGCGGATGCTCTTCGTCTATAACAACATTCGACTATTTGATAGGTCGACCAGATAGAACTCTGGTGTAGATATCTTCTCTTGTTCCCTTCGCAGATTCTAATCTGATCAGGTTCAACGGATCCCGAATTAACGGTCTCAGCCTTATGGCACTCCGACAAGTGAAATCAGTATATAAAAACGGCTTGGTTAAACCAAGCCGACCTGATTAAGATTTGAGTGTTTTTGCTAGCTACGCATCAATAATTGGAAACCAATCCACGCAGCTGAAATGCTTAACACGACATTCAGCAATACGTTCAAGCCCATCTTAAAGAAAGCGCCCTGCTGCATAAGCAACACGTTATCCATCGAGAAAGTAGAGAATGTGGTTAATGCGCCCAAAAAGCCAAGGCCGATGATTTGACGCCATGGGTCAGTGACCATTAACTCAGTTTCAAAAGCAGCAATCAGTAGACCCATAATAAATGAGCCAACAACGTTAACCGTTAATGTACCGTATGGAAAACCACGACCAAGTAGCATCACACAAAGTTCAGAAATTAAGTAACGAGAACATGCACCAAATGCGCCGCCTAATGCAATAAAACCCAAAATGGATAGTTGCCCCATAATTCCCCCAGAAAAGTTAATGGCGACATTGTAATCAAATTTACAGTAAGTTTGTTGAAACAATCTTAGAATTCAACAAAGGTTTACATTGCTATCTTAATAATATTCAAAAGTTACAGGAGTCACTTTTAAACTATTTTAAATGGCATTGCTTGAGATTGTGCATTAAGTAAGCATCAGAGAGAACTTGAAATTATCAATTGGCCATTAAAGACCATCACTTAGAATGTGTAAAATTTAAATACGAAAAAGCCCTAGCATTACTGCTAGGGCTTTGTCTGAATAAGTGGCGGAGCGGACGGGACTCGAACCCGCGACCCCCGGCGTGACAGGCCGGTATTCTAACCAACTGAACTACCGCTCCGCACTGGTTAGACATT
>NZ_JBQEQR010000069.1:0-1915 GCF_052037695.1 Vibrio sp. WZ-1
TCAAGTAGCAAATTGCACATAACAAAGCATTTAAGAGTGATTCCCAACGCTTGGCATTTTTAGTGTCATCGTTGGGTTTTGTGTTTACGGTGGTATGGTTAAGTTTTGTGGTGGCGTTGCTCACACCTTAATGCGGCGTTATACGCAATGTCGATTTCGAAGTATTGGAGCCTTTAATGGTTGAAGAATCATTTGTTGAAAAACATCGAGCTATTAATGCTCTACTTGATATTGGTGAATTTTCTGAAGCTTTTACTAAAGCTAAAGAGTTATTAAAAACTATCGAAGCTTTAGGTGATGGTAGTGAAGAGTATTACTTAATGCTGTTTAATATCGCAGGTTCATTTATAGATATTGGTTCAATGAAGTCTGACATAGAGATAGTTTCCATTGGCTACAACTTAATGAATGATAACCAAGCCGAAATGCTTGCTCTAATCCCAGATAGTGATTTTTACTATAACTTGGCTAACGCTAGATCAAGTATGATTTCTGAGCCAAATCCGTTCAATCATACTTTTGAAACTATTGAAGAACTCGTTCAGCTAAAACAATTGTACTGGAAAGCCTTAAAAGAAATAACTAAAAATCAGAAAGATACCCCGTATGAACTGATTGTGAATTTAGCTAATTCATTGAAGCAACAGTTCCGCCTCGTGGAGGCTCTCAGGTTGTATGACAGAGCGTTAAGTCTGAATCCATTCTGCACTCAAGCATTAGTAAATCGTAGTGATACATTATTGATGCTCAATACAATTACATCGACTCATTCATTGCAAATGCTTGATCAGGTTGTGTCAGGATATACGGAAGCAAGTAAAGCAAAAGATATTCCCGATAGTTGGGCAAAATACTATTTAAATTTATCTGAATTTCATCAACAGAAAATTGATGATTTTTGTAAAAAAGAGAATATATCTAGAAGTAAAGACGATAATCACGAAACGGAAGCTGAATTTAATGCGCTCAGTGATTACAGAAAGTTTTGCCTTACAAACCAATTGTCTCTTTCAGAGCATGGTTTGTATTGTCATTGTGCCGGTAGTGCAAGGGATAACTTAACAATACCGCATATCGGTGGAGTAGTCGGGGACTTCATAGTCCCAATGGAAATGGTTTTAAATCGGTTGAAGTCAGAGTTTTCTTTTGCAAGAAAACTCTATTATGACTATGTGACCCAAGCACAAGATGATGATTTACTCCACGAATCTTGTTTTTCTGAATTATTTAATGATGAGCTTCTAGGCGTGGACGTAGAAAAGCTTAGGACCTCATTTAGACTATGTTTTGGCATACTAGACAAAATCGGAGTTGCTGTATGCGAATTATATGATTTGTATCCACCAAATGGGAATGTGTCATTCCAAAGCTTTTGGCAGCTTGATCGTAATAAAAGACGAGAGTTATTTGAAGTAGTAAAATCTCCAGGGTTACTCGCGTTATATAGTATTGCTAGTGATCTTAACGATCGTAAAGATGGTGAATGGGCGATTTTCAAAACATGGCGAAATGATTTAGAGCACAAATTTGTTGTAGTTCACAAAAGTGATAAGCCGAATGACCTATATAATTCCTATCGATTTGTTGACGAAATAGCTTTTATTAAAGAATCAGATTTTGTTAACTTCCTTGAACACATGCTCCAAATTACTAGGTCTGCGATATTTTCCTTCACCTTAATGGTCCGACATGAGGGTACAAAAGACATAAATGACAATACTATAGTATTGCCTCAGAGTGTGCTTCGAAAAGACTTCCGAGAATGGTAAATTGCGCTTAGTATCAAGTTTGAAGTGCGACACTTTTTACAGATGCGCATGAATATACTCCGTTGGTGTCCTATACCCAAGTCTTTTGCGTGGGCGCGTATTTAATTTGTGTGCAATTTCATTGCAGAGCTTCTGTGTTACGTGTG
>NZ_JBQEQR010000007.1:0-1141 GCF_052037695.1 Vibrio sp. WZ-1
GCAAACTGGAGCCCTTAAACATTGCAGAACTTTCTCGTTTGACTTCTTGACCATTAATAAACAACACACGCTGAGATGCCTCTTTGTCAAATACCGCAGCCAAATGCACCCATTTATCGACCTTGATATCATTTTTACCCGTTATTGGGTTGTCACCAAGTCCAGCAATCGGCTGGCTACCATCTAGCCCTACATATAGGCGATGATCTTTCCCATCATGCACACCGGAGAACTGATAGTGGTTGCCCATCGTCTTAAACTTCACCCAATACATCAGGGTCATAGAATGCTTACCTGTGGGCACTAATCCCGTAAACGCAAACGCTTCTTTATCAGTCACATCAAGTACATGGTCGCCGGAGTTTATCTCTTCACCTCTTGATTCTGCTGATCTCGACCGAGCCTTGGTGTACTCTTCCCAATGATTTATTCCCTGCTTATTAACCTCTGCCACATCAAAGCGTTGTAAGTTCCAGCCTCGCGCATATTCAAACCCATCATCAATGCCATCATGGTCTGTATCTGAGCTACATGGATCACTAAGGTAACGACCAGTCTCTGCTCCCATCTCTGTGCCATCCGATAAACCATCGCCATCACTGTCAGCGTTATGAGGATCACTACATATTGAAAGTTCAAAAGTGTCACTGAGCCCATCTCCATCGAAGTCTGACTTCGCCTCAGCATCAACAATCAAACCTGACTCAGACAGTTTCATATCAAATTCGCCTGTTGCTAAGTTTTCCACCCACAACCCACGATAACGACTGAAATCATAGTACGCTAACACGTCTGACTCACCAGCTTGAGGAGGCGTCAACATATAACTTTGAACATCACTACTGTCGAGTGCTCGGGACCAGACTTGGATACCATCCAGTTGCGCATCTTGAAAATCTGAAGCACCTTTTGCCCTATGCGCCGCACCAGACAACAAACTGCGCCAACTGGAGCCCTTAAATATTGCAGAACTTTCTCGTTTGACTTCTTGACCATTGACAAACAACACACGCTGAGATGCCTCTTTGTCAAATACCGCAGCCAAATGCACCCATTTATCGACCTTGATATCATTTTTACCCTTTATTAGGTTGTCGCCAAGTCCAGCAATCGGCTGGCTACCATCTAGCCCTACATATAG
>NZ_JBQEQR010000055.1:0-100952 GCF_052037695.1 Vibrio sp. WZ-1
TGCCGCCAGCGTTCAATCTGAGCCATGATCAAACTCTTCAATTTAAGATTTTGTTCGGCTCAATGAATACTGACTTCAAAACTACTAATGTAATTTTAAAGCTATTATCGTTCCAACAGAACGATAATGAATTGACTGTGCTGAATCTTTCGATTCAATGGTCACTTCGTTTCATTGAAACCTAATTTGATACCGCTTTCCGTTAAAAAAGAAATATCTAATTGGATTATCACCAACGAGTGCCCACACAGATTGATAGGTCTATATTGTTAAAGAGCTTGCTTCGTAAGCTTTGCTATCGAAGCGGAGGCGTATTCTAAGGAATTAATTCTTAGTGTCAAACACTTTTTTAAATTAATTTTTAGAAGCTTTTCTTTCGCCTCATTGCCAACCGCTTTTGCGTTTCCGCTTTGCCCTGACAACGGAGGCGCATTATAGGGAGATGATTTTTCTTGGCAACCCTTTTTTAGAAAAAAACTTAAAAAAAAGCGTTGAGTGATGAAATCTCACTCAAACGCTTATTTTTAGCACTTAGTTGTTAACTGCAAGTAGCAAATAGGCAATCAATATGTGTCTATCCAAGATTCTTCAAAGCTCGCGATATCCAGACCCAGTGACTTCGTCGCTTCGATTCGCTCAATTGCCTCTAATTCTTTATTTACACTGCTCATCGTTAATGTGTTGTTGTCTAACTCAAACACCTGACTTTGAGTCATATAGTAGAACTTAAGTATCGTCAGCGCTTTTACGTCGTGCTCAGCAGAAGCGGCTTTAATGCTTTTCAGTTTGCGAAAGATCTTGTTGTGCAGTTGCTTGAGTTTCCAGACATACAACACTTCTTCCATATAAAGGCGTGTTTTGAATTGGTTCAACAAAGACAGTGAAGTAGCTAAGGCAAGTACAACACCAATTAAGTTCCAATGAAAGTTCCCCGTCGACTGTTCAGGTACTACATCTGTATTACCGAACAAAACGATCAATAGCGTACTAAAAGCAAGAGAAGAGATAGCAAGCAAGGCAACAAAGCCACCAATCACTAAGTTGACCTTCTTTCTATAGACTTGTTTGTTTATTTTTTTGATTTCCATATACCGCTCCTAACAGGTTGCCTCTATTCTAACCAGCACACTCCGCACGACAATCGAAGCTTTGTAAGTAAGTTCACATTTGCTATTAAACTCGCATCCCTTCCCTGCTTGGGTATATACTTCCGCGCATTCACTCTTCTTATATAGAGGCTAAATTCATGCGCTCTTTTGTTTTACGAGCTCGCGCGGCGCCAACCACCAGCAAAGCACTGTTAGAAGGTGTTGGTAATGAAGCGCATACAGAGATTCTTGCTCATACTATGATGAACACTATGTTCGTTGCTCAATCACACCGTGAAGATGTGGTTGTTCACTTGGTTTTAGAAAGCACAAAAGATTTCTCACGCACCATTACTATTCGCTCCAACGACATCACCAACATTGGCGGTTTCCATGAGTCAACCTTGATTGCAGCAGTGGCTCGCGCTTTGGATGCTTCGGTTGGTATGGGCAAAGAGCAACTTCGTGAAGTCGAACCTGGAATCACCGTTCGTACAGTCAGCTTTGAACGCCTAGTGCAAGAACTGGCAGAAGATCACCAACTATATATGTTGGATAAAAAAGGCGAATTTGTTCGTGATGCAGAAATCGGTGGAAACCCATGTTTCTTGCTAACTGACCATATTCCGATGCCGAAGAAGTCTTTTAACAGCTTAAAGCGCCTTGGCACAGAGAAGATCAGCCTAGGTCCTAAGATGCTTTTCGCTTCTCAGTGTGTGGTATTGATCCACAATGAGTTGGACATCCGTGAATTTTAATTCTCGCGAGTTAATCATTCCATAAAAGAAAGAGGACTCCATTGAGTCCTCTTTTTTGTTTCTATAGGAATGCTAAGTTTACTTACCGCCAATGCTCAAACGAGCAAAGCGAACGTCTGGCGAGAAGAAAGTTCGGCTATCGTTAATCAGCTGAGTATCACCTACTGCCTCAACTTCTTGCAGCATCTTGTAGAAGTTACCCGCTACAGTGATACCACGTACTGGTTGAATGCGCTCACCATCACGGCACAAGAAACCACTCGCACCAAATGAGAAATCACCACTCACTGCATCCGCGCCAGAATGGACACCTTGAAGTTCGACTAACTCTAGGTACTCACCCGCTTTTACTTCTGACGCACTGCTGTTACCTGTCGCAATCACTTTGTGATTCGCTGATACGTCTAGGCTCGATTTTGCACCGCGAGCGGCACTTGCTGTCGAGACTGCGCCCAAATAACTTGCGGTCTGGCTGTTGTGTAGCAAGGTTTTCAACTCACCATTAGCAATCATCACATTATCTTGAGTAGCGAAGCCTTCACTATCAAAACTCGCGATTGCCATACCATTTAGCATGTAAGCCGTATCAGTAAAGGTAATCAAATCACTCGCAACACGTTGACCAAGCTTGTCACCCAGTGGCGTAATGCCTTTCATCGCGCTTACGCCAGAGAAAGCACTGCCAAAAGCACCGAATAAACTTGCTAGCGCATTAATGTGGAAAATAGCAGGGTAGTTACCTGTCGCAACCGGTGCGCCTTCAAGAAGATCACGAGCAAGGTTGTAGCCACCTTCGATACAGTAAGCTGGATTCAACTCATCAAAACGGCGACCCAGTGACATTCTCCCCGCCATTGACTGTTTGCCGTCTTTTTCAAACAAGGTATACGCGTAACAAGTGAACGAGCGCTCGAAGTGTTGACACAATGTGCCTTGAGTATTGGCAATGATCAGCTGTGTTTCGCCATCGCTGTAACCATTGTAAGGTGCGCTAGAAGCGTGAGGCAAAGCCACTACGCCTTGCTCAAGAGCGAGAGACAGTTCGATTTTTTCGTCAACAGAAGTTGTATCTTCTTGCGCAATCTCAGCAACATCAGTCGCGATTTGGCTGTTCACGCAGTTAATAGTCTGATGTTCATCTTGCTTGGAAAAGCGAGCGCTTTGCAGTGCGTTGGTCAACATCAAATCTAAGCTTGGTTGCTCTAGCGACTCAGAATAGCTTGTTGCAACGCGCGCATCTTTCACAACACGAACACCCAGAACTTGGCTTGAGCTTACTTTGTACTCATCCAGCTTTCCTTGGTTCGCTTTCAAAGAAAAGCTACTGTTGCGGTTTACAATGACGTCCGCTTCTGCACCTTGGCGTTTTGCTTCTGATAGGACGTAATCAACCGCATTAAGAAGTTGTTGTTCTTGGCTCATTAGTTACCGCCTCCTACCAGAATGTTATCGACTTTCAACGTTGGCTGACCGACTGTTGTTGGCACTGAACCACTCACGGAACCACACATGCCCGGCGCAAGCGCCATGTCCTTACCAACCATGCTGATTTCTTTCAACACTTTTGGCCCCGTGCTGATCAGCGTTGCTGTTTTCAGAGGCTTGGTGATTTTGCCATTTTCAATGAGATAAGCTTCACGAACAGCAAAGTTAAACTCACCCGTACCCGGTTGAACCGAGCCACCGCCCATCTTCTTCGCATAGATACCACGCTCGATGCCTGCCAGCATGTCATCAAGTGAATGCTCGCCTTCTTCGATAAAGGTGTTACGCATACGCGAGGTTGGTGCGAACTTGTAGTTTTGACGACGACCAGAACCAGTAGGTTCGTAACCTGTCTTCATGCCACCCATTTTATCGACCATAAAGCTGGTTAGCTTACCGTCTTTGATCAATTGAGTGCGCTGAGTCTTCATGCCTTCGTCATCAACATGAATCGAGCCCCATTCGTTGGTCATGGTGCCATCATCGACTGCATTCACTGCGGTGTGAGCAACCATTTCGCCCATCTTGTCGTGGAATACTGAAGCTTTCTTCGCAACCGAAGTGGTTTCTAGCAAGTGGCCACACGCCTCATGGAAGATTACTCCGCCAAAGCCGTTACCAATTACCACTGGCATTTCACCCGATGGACAAGCATCCGCGCCAAGTTTTACTAGCGCTTGCTGCGCGATAGTTTGACCTAGCTCTTTCGCATCAAGTTGTTCACTGAACTCCCAACCAGCAAGTGCACCAGGGCCTTCCATACCAGAAGATTGCTCATTACCTTTTTGCGCGACAGTATTACCAGCAACACGAATATAGTGGCGAGTATCGTCTACGTGTAAACCCTCTGAGTTGAAGATAGACACTTGTTGTTCACGCTGAAGCACGCTGCCGATGAACTGGCTGATATGTTCACTCTCTGCACGTGCTGCTTGGTCAACTTGCAATAGGAAAGCAATTTTAGAATCTAGGTTCGCGTCTTTGCCAAGTGGCATACGACAACCATGTTGAATTGGGTAGCGGTTCAGATTGAGAGAACCAACTGATGCGATTTGCTCACGCTTGTCTTTTGCAGCAAGCAGTGATGTTACGCGTTTTAGTTCGGTTTCATCGGTGCTGTTGGTGTAACCGTAAAGCACTTTATGACCGAAGAAGAGACGAATACCGATACCAAAATCGATACCCGAGTTAACCTTATCCACCTCACCAGATGCGATCTGGACAGTGTTGGTTTGATGATGTTCAACGAATAGCTCAGCGAAATCAGCCCCTAAAAAGAGGGCATGATCGATCACCGCTTTCGCTGTTACAGAATTAAGCATGAAATCTCCTTGCTCGTTGATCGTCCTAGCCTTCCCCATCTTTGAGTTAGACCCTGTTTATTAAAATCATGACCTAAATCGGATGACTCAAAGACATATTGGCAACGCGTTAAATGTTAACACTTTTTTAACCTTGTTTTGTACTAATCCTTGCTAAATCAAAGAACGATCCGTTACGTATTATGTCGATATATCACTATTAGATAGTGTCTTGGACTGCCAGTTTCAATGCAGCACGTCATTTACACTAAATTCTGCCACCACATTGTTGTTGGATTCACAAAGTAATTAGGGTTCCAGCTAGACAACAAGCGAAAGAGTCCCATGAGCATAGTTAGCCTATGTGATTGGGCAAGTAAGCGCAGTTAACAACGCTGGAGCTCTAATTACGAAGAGAATCCAGTTCTCATATTTAAATGATGACTCTCTCTTATTATGAAAAAACACGTGCACCGTAACTGAGTGAACTGCTATTATCTTGACGAAATAGTCGGGGGGCCCTTGCAGTTTATGCATCGGCTGAGATCGAAATTCGAGACCCGTTGAACCTGATTCAGTTAGCACTGACGTAGGGAACTATCATCACTTTGCTACTAGCCTGCTTGAGTTTTATCGTCGCAGCTAGCCTCAATGGATCCGATCACCGATCTTTCCTTGCGATGGCCAAGTCAGTTCCTATACGTCTGTAATAGGAGCGACCATGGCGCAGCAGTCAAGCCAAGAAAAACCATCAACACAACCAAAAACAACTTCATCAAACACACCCATTGTGTTGACGATCGCAGGTTCTGATAGCGGTGGCGGCGCAGGCATTCAAGCCGACATAAAAGCGATGTCCGCAACCGGCAGTTTTGCTTGTTCGGTGATTACCGCAATCACTTCGCAAAATACCCAAGGCGTTTCTGCGATTTTCCCCATTCCTCTCGACCATGTAGAGAGCCAACTCGATTCGGTATTTACCGACCTCAACATCGTTGCAGTCAAAGTGGGCATGTTAGCCGACTCCAACATCATCAAAGTCGTTGCCAACAAAATTAAACAATACCAGCCAAAACACCTCGTGATTGACCCTGTCATGGTGGCCACCAGCGGCGATCTATTACTGGAACAGTCGGCAATCAGCACTTTAAAAGAAGAATTGATTCCGCTCGCAGACATCATTACCCCTAACCTACCTGAAGGTGCTGCATTGACAGGTAAACCAGTTCCTCAATCAGAGTCTGAAATGAACGATATGATTGCTGACTTGCGCGCATTAGGGGCAAAAGCGGTGCTGTTAAAAGGCGGTCATCTGGAAAAGGACGAAAACAGCAACGATCTACTGATCATGCCAGACAGCTCTGAACTGATTAGCGCTAAACGCTTTCCAACCAAAAACACCCATGGCACAGGCTGCACACTGTCTTCTGCTATCGCGTCTTACCTTGGTCAAGGCAACAACCTGCACAAAGCGGTGCACCTAGGTAAGCAGTACATCAGCCAAGCTATCGCACACGCTGACGAATTGGATGTCGGTAAAGGTCATGGTCCTGTGAACCATTTTTTTGCAGGTCACACGCATGTGCGCTAATGCACTCGGCATTCAGCTTACCGAAGCAAGTCTGCAATACAAAGACAGCCAAACACCAACATTAGCAGGGTTGAGTATGACCATCCCTGCTAATCAATGGACGGTGTTACTTGGTCGCAGTGGTTGCGGAAAAACGACGATCCTTCGTTATCTAGCTGGGTTGTTAGACGACAAAGTCGAATGGCATGGCGAGTTAACCACCACGGATGGCATCACCTTACACAAGCGTATTGCCTACATGGCGCAGCAAGACTTGTTGCTGCCGTGGTTAAATGTGTTAGACAACGTCTGCCTAAGTTCTCGATTTTCTCAAGACCAAGCACCAGAACAAAATAAACAACGTGCACTGACTTTACTCAGCCAAGTGGGACTCGCCGATTACGCGGATGCTAAGCCAGCTCAGCTCTCTGGCGGCATGAGACAACGTGTTGCCCTTGCTCGCACTCTGATGCAAGACAAGCCTCTAGTTCTGATGGATGAGCCTTTCTCTGCGTTGGATGCGGTTACTCGCCATAAGTTGCAAACCTTATCTGCCGAATTATTGAAAGATAAGACGGTTGTTCTGATTACCCACGACCCACAAGAAGCGGTGCGATTGGCTCACCAACTCTATGTACTGCAAGGCACACCTGCACAAGCTCAGCACTTGGTTGTTCCGGATTCCAAGCCGCCACGAGTTCTCGATGGAGAGTGCGCGGCGCTACAACAAGCGATTTTGGATCAATTGGAGAAAGACTATGAGTGATATGACTCAGTACAACTCCGTTTCGGCACGTATTAGTAAAAAAGAACGCGTGACCCATCCAGCTCTGCGCTTAGTTATCAGCACAGCGGTGATCTTGGGATTGTGGCAGTTGGTTGTTGTGGTATTCGATATGCCAAGCTTCATCTTACCTTCACCAATTGAAGTGCTGGATAGATTAGTCACTCGTTACGATGTCTTGCTTAAACATACTTGGGTTACCGCGCAAGAAATCTTACTTGGTTTGGCGCTTGGATTATCGATGGGTTTGCTGTTCGCATTGCAAATGCTGATGTTTGAGCCACTGAAGCGTTGGTTACTGCCTATTCTGATTGCTAGCCAAGCGATCCCTGTGTTCGCCATCGCGCCAGTGCTCATGCTTTGGCTCGGTTACGGCATTGCATCGAAAGTAGTCATGGCAGCGATCATCATCTTTTTCCCCGTCACGACATGTTGCTACGACGGCTTACGCAATACACCAACAGGTTACCTCGATCTTGCCAAGACCATGGGCGCGTCTAAATGGCAGCTACTTCGTCATATTCAATTGCCAGCCGCACTACCAACTTTAGCCTCAGGTATTCGTGTTGCCGTCGTTATTGCGCCAATTGGAGCAGTGGTCGGTGAGTGGGTAGGTTCAAGTGAAGGCTTGGGTTACCTGATGCTCCAAGCTAACGCTCGCATGATCATTGATGAGATGTTTGCGGCGCTGTTTATCCTCGCCGTGCTGTCTATCGCACTCTACTTCATCACCGATAAATTATTGAAAAAAGCCATCCCTTGGGAAAGCAAGTAATTGCCGAAAATAACCAAAGGAAATTGGGAAAGAAAGGAAAAGCCCCGTGAATAAAAAAAAACTTATGAGCGCTGCTGCTCTACTCGCTTCAGTGGTATCAACCAACGTCCTTGCCGCTGAAAAAGAGATGACACTGATGTTGGATTGGTTCGTCAATCCAAACCATGGTCCTATCGTGATTGCCAAAGAGCGCGGTTACTTCAAAGAACAAGGTTTGAAGGTCAACATTCAAGAGCCTGCAGATCCAAGCACACCACCTAAGTTGGTCGCTGCTGGCAAGGTCGACATGGCGATTTCATACCAACCGAGCCTAACTATCGATGTCGCAGCTGGTTTGCCACTAATCCGCTCTGCGACTTTGATTGCTACGCCACTCAACACGCTGATGGTGTTGGACAACGGTAAGAATGAAAACCTTGGCGACTTGAAAGGCAAGAAGATAGGTATTGCGATCGCAGGCAACGAAGAAGCGACAATCGGCACCATGCTAGCTCAAGAGAACGTGAAGTTTTCTGACGTACAAATCATTAACGTAGGTTGGGCACTGTCTTCGTCTCTTGCGTCTGGCAAGGTGGATGCGATTTGGGGCGGTCTACGTAACTTCGAAACCAACCAACTTGCATTAGAAGGTTATAAAGCTAAGGCCTTCTTCCCTGAAGAACACGGCGTGCCAGCGTATGACGAGTTAGTCTTCGTAGCCAATGCAAAAACCTACGACAAAGAAGCCATCAAGGCATTCAACAAAGCGCTAGAGCAAGCAACCACTTACATCGTTAACCATCCAAAAGAGTCGTGGAAAGAGTTCGTGGCTTATTCACCAGACACCCTCAACAACGAGCTTAACCAACGCGCTTGGAGTGACACGCTAACACGTTTCGCTCTTCGTCCATCTGCAGTAGATCTGAAACGCTACGATGATTATGCCGAATTCATGTATTCACAAAACATCATCGAAACACTGCCAAAAGCGAAAGACTACGTACCGAGCTTTGACTAATTCTACTGACCTTAGGATCTAAGCCTAGGGTCTTTTGATAACGAGATACCCATAATGAAATACCAAGATTTGATCGACGCTTGCCGCCTAGATTGGCAAGAATACACTGAGCATGCTTTCGTGCAGCAATTGGCACAAGGCACTCTGGCTCAGCCTTGTTTTCTGCATTACCTAAAACAGGATTTTCTTTTCCTAAAGCAGTACGCCCGAGCTTACGCATTAGCGATCTACAAAGCGCGTACTTTGGATGACATGCGCCGGGCGCTCCCAAGCGTACATGCATTGCTCGATTCTGAAATCGCCCACCACGTGACTTACTGTGAGCAATGGGGACTGACAGAATCCGACCTAGAAAACGAGCCAGAAGATTTCGGCACTGTGGCTTACACCCGCTACGTATTGGATGCTGGCATGACGGGCGATCTTGTTGATCTTTACGCAGCACTTGCTCCTTGCTCTATCGGTTATGCCGTTATCGGTAAGATGCTGATTGAAGATGAAAAGACAGTACTCGAAGGCAATCCATACGCAAGTTGGATCAACCTCTACGGTGGTGAAGTGTTCCAATCTGGTGTCGCAAAAGGGGCAGAACACTTTAACCAGTTATTGGCGGAAATCGATATCAACAGCCAACGCGGTCAAAACCTGATTCAGGTATTCAAAACCGCAACGCGTATGGAAGTGGCATTCTGGCAACAAGGTCTGAACGCTCAGCAAGATTAATCGGAGAGTCTCATGTTAATTGAACAAATCACCCAAGCATTAACCGCAGTACGCCAGCAAAAGCCATTAGTCGTCAACATCACTAACTACGTGGTGATGAATAACACAGCAAACGCACTATTAGCGATCGGCGCTTCTCCAATCATGGCGCACTCCAAACAAGAGATGGCAGAGATGATGTCGTTCGCTGGCGCACTGGTTATCAACATCGGTACCCTAGACAGCGTTTGGACACCGCGTATGAGCTATGCCGTAGAGCAAGCCAATGCCAATGGTAAAATCGTTGTACTCGACCCTGTCGGTTGTGGAGCAAGCTCACTGCGTACCGAGACATCACGTGAGATCGCACGCCTTGCAAACAAGTTGATCATTCGTGGTAACGCTTCAGAAATCATTGCTCTCGCTGGCGAGCAAGCACAAAGCAAAGGCGTCGATGCACTAGACAGCAGCGACGCAGCACTTGGCGCAGCAAACTTCTTAGTCTCAGAGTATGGTGCGAGCGTAGTGATTTCTGGCGAGACTGATTACATCGTCACGAAAGGGCAAACCGTGCAGCTAAACAACGGTCACGAGATGATGCTATACGTAACCGGAATGGGTTGTACACTAACGGCTCTGACAGGCGCTTTTGCTGCTGTTGGTGATAACACCGGACTTGCTGCAGCGGCGGTACTGGGCGTTGTTGGCGAGATTGCAGCGGAACAAGCTCGCGGTCCAGGTAGCCTGCAAATGAACCTGTTGGATGAGCTTTACCAGTTGAATGAAGAAACGCTGGCCAAACGCCTAAAACTGCAAGTGAGCTAAGCTTTTCTCTATCAAATACCGGCCTCTCATTCCATCTAGATGAGAGGTCCAAAGGAAACAGAATGAACGCCTATCGTTTATATTTGGTCACCGATGACCAACAAGATTTAACCACACTAAAACGTGTCGTGAGAAAAGCCGTGGAAGGTGGCGTGACCATGGTACAAGTCCGCGAAAAACACGGCGATGTGCGTGCATTTATCGAACGTGCTCAAGCTGTCAAAGACATCCTTAAAGATACCGATGTGCCTTTGATCATCAATGACCGCGTAGATGTTGCACTGGCAGTTGATGCTGATGGGGTTCACCTCGGGCAATCAGATATGCCAGCAACCGTTGCTCGTGAGTTGATTGGACCAAACAAAATTCTCGGCTTATCCATCGAGAATGAACAGCAGCTCGCAGAAGCGGACTCTCTGCCAATTGATTACATCGGTTTGAGTGCGATATTCGCGACGCCAACCAAAACCAACACCAAAAAACACTGGGGTATTGACGGTTTGAAGATGGCGTTAGGGACCACTTCGTTACCGATTGTTGCCATTGGCGGCATTAACGAGAGTAACATCCCGCAGCTCAGTATTACAGGTGTTCACGGCTTGGCTTTGGTTTCAGCAATTTGCCATGCTGAAGACCCAAAAACAGCATCGGAATATCTGTTGGGTTTGATGAGTTAGAGACTCAGCCCATAGAAAAATAAAGCGCTTACGGATGAGTGCATTTGCATTTTAACACTTCTTAATACCAACCATCAGCGATGGGTCACATCAATACCAGTTTCACATTCGAATTGACACAGCGTTGATAAGTTTTTCACATCAATTGTCGTAAGATAGCCGCCTATTATCGACTGCTATATAACATTCTATGAAAACAAAAAAATATGGTTTGATGATGCTCGCCTTGTTCATTTTTGGCATCATCCCGCTTTCTCTGTTTGCCTCGTATCACGATCTTACTTCTCACGTTTCTGATGGCACTGGCATTTTCATTACGCTACTAACAGATTCGGCAGGTAGTAAAGGCTTTTTAATTACCTTGACGTTGTTGGTGTTGTCCCTTTATCGCTTTAAACCATCTCGCACCGACTTGATGCCAAAGCTTGCTATGTTGGGATTATTGTTGGTGATTGGTTTTGCCAGCAAAACAGGCTTAAAGCTGATGACAGAAAGCCCACGTCCTTACACAGAACTATTAGCAGCTGAGCAGTTAGTTGAAACTCCAGAAGCGTTTTATCAACTAGAAGCAACCCAGCAAGCCGACATGATCGGACAGATTTCAGAACAAGTCAGCGAATGGCGCACTCGCCACTGGCAAGGTGAAACGGATTACTCTTTCCCATCAGGCCATACGATTTTCGTTTCAATCTGTTTAGCCTTCTTCGGTGGGTTATTTTTACAGAATAAGTGCTATTTTTCTGCTGCAACTTTGTGGGTGTGGGCAATGGGCGTAGCATACAGCCGTTTGTGGCTCGGCATGCACAGAATTGAGGATTTGATCGGTTCAGTGGTGTTTGTCGCTGTAGTATTTACATTGCTGCCCACATTTCAAATTACTAAAAAAGCGCCTTTTGTTAGCTTAGCGACCAAGTAAAAGTCTTAAAAATAGATAAAAAAGAAGCCAGCAACTTGCTGGCTTCTTTCATTTTAGACATTGGGTTTTAAGCGTTCTTAGGCGGTGTAAATGCCGTTAGTTCTAGGATTGGCCCTTCGTATTTCTCGATACGAACCAACGCAGAGTTTGCCGCGCAGCCGTTCGAAAGACGAGAAGTTGGAATGTCTAACGTTAGAACATTACAACCACCATTTTTACAAATGCCTGTTTTAGGATCCAGATCTGGCCAACCACCTTCGTGGATACATACTGAGCCTTGCTTGATACCATCAGTCACCAATGCACCAACCAGAACTTGACCACGGCCATTAAAAGCACGAACAAGATCACCAGTCTTAATGCCACGCGCTTTTGCGTCTTCTGGGTGGATAGAAATCGGCTCACGGTCTGCAATCGCGTACTCTTCACGAATCTTCGCGTAGTTGAACTGGCTGTGCAAACGATGCGCCGCGTGCGCCGTCATTAACTGAAGCTCACCATTCGTTGCATTACCCGTGTACTCTGTTGGCTCCATCCATGTTGGGTGTGGAGGACAATCTTCCAGTTGGTAACCCTCGATAGTACGCGAGAAGATTTCGAACTTACCACTTGGTGTACCTAGCGGGTTCATGATTGGATTCTCACGGAACTCGGCATAACGAACAAACTGAGCGTTCTTCTCGTTCCACTTCATTTCGATCAACTGGTTATCTTCCCAGAATTTGCTGAAGTTTGGCATTGCGATACGCTGCGCACGGCCACCTTGTTGCGCGACTTTGTAGAAGCCGAACAACCACTCCATTTCTGTCTTGCCTTCGGTGTAAACGTCACGACCGCCAGGAGCAAGCAGCTCTGACATATCCGCAAAGACATCGAAGTCGTTACGCGCTTCACCTTGAGGCTCAACCACTTGTTTCATTGGCACTAGGTGTTGGTTACTGTAGTCACCTGTCATGGTCATATCGTTACGCTCGAACGAAGTGGTGATAGGCAGAACAATATCCGCATGCTTCGCTGCCGCTGTCCAGTATGGTTCAGAGATAACAATAAGCTCAGGTTTTTGCCACGCGTTGATCAAACGGTTGGTATCTTGGTGGTGAGTAAAGTTCGCACCGCCTGCCCACCAAATCATCTTGATCTCAGGGAACGTTAACTCATGACCATTATGGTGGTAGCTCATACCTGGGTTTTCTAGTGCTTCAACAATACGTGCCACTGGGAACGCGTTAACAGAACCAGAAACCGCCCAGTCGTTACCAGCAGAAGAACCGCCACCTAGTGATGCTGAAATCGCAGGAAGCACACCCGCATCACGTGCAGGGTTACCACCGTTTGAGTAATGGTAAGAGAAACCAAAACCACCACCCGGAAGACCAATTTGACCCAGCATAGTTGCTAGCGTCACCAACATCCAGTGACGTTGCTCACCGTATTGCTGACGCTGCATACCCCAGCCCGCCATCAGCATTGTGCGGTTTTTGCTGAAGATGTCAGCAAGCAGCTCAAGTTGCTTAACTGGCACACCACAAATATTAGATGCCCACTCTGCAGACTTCTCAACGCCGTCTTCTTTACCCATTAGGTAAGCTTCGAATACGTCGTAACCTGTGGTGTATTTCGCTAGGAATTCTTTGTCGTGTTTACCTTGCTTCACAAGCGTATGCGCGATACCCATCATCATCGCCACATCCGTCATAGGGTGCGGAGCGATCCACTGTGCGTTGTCGCCGAAGAACTCAATAGTCTCCGAGCGCATCGGGTCGATAGCGATAACCGTCTTACCCGACTTCTTAAGCTGATGGAAGAATTCAAGACCCGCACAGTCTGTTGAGCTCCAAGCGATTTTTAGTGTGTTGATTGGGTTAAGACCCCAAAGCACCACAACGTCACTGTGCTCAAGAACCACAGGGTAAGTCGTTTGCTGTTCATAAACTTCGATAGAGCCCACTACGTGCGGCATGATTACCTGTGCAGCGCCCGTAGAGTAGTCACCAAGGTGGCCCGAATAACCGCCAGCCATACTCATGTAACGTTGTAAAAGCGTTTGTGCTTTGTGCAGTACGCCACTTGAGCGCCAACCGTAAGAACCTGCGAATACAGACTCAGCACCGTGCTCTTTACGAATTCGCATGTGTTGTTCGTGAATCAGTTTGTAAACCTCATCCCAAGAGACGCGAACGAATTCGTCACTACCACGCACACCCTCAGGTGCTGATGGATTCGCTAAGAAGCCTTTACGAACCATTGGGTATTTAACACGAGCCTTAGTATGAACTTGGTCAGGGCCTGTCGTTTGTAGGCTATTCGGTACCGTTTGTGGCAATGCGTTCGTGGTTGAAACCAGCTTACCGTCTTTCACTTCACATAGCATTGGGCCCATGCGACCCGCTGTTAGTACACCTGAACCACGCTTATCAGAAGCAAGTGCGCTCATTGGCGTCAATGAAGTGAAAGCCAGAGCACCAGCAGTTAGACCAGTGCCTTTTAGAAATCCGCGACGAGTTAAATTAGTCATAATCTTATCCTTCTATTTCTCTATTAGTGACCAACCACATCTTTCGCGTGGTGCTGGAAGAACTTAGTCAAAATTTCTAGGTTTTCAGCTGAAATATCAGTGCGATCACCCATACTCTTCGCTACAGGACCCCATGCGTTCACAGTAAAGTGATTTGAAGGAATTTTCGCGTGACAAGTTGCACAGTAAACGTTGTCCAACTCTTCTGCGTATGACCAAACCGGTTCTAGCGTATCAACCACTGGAGAATCAATCGTTGCCGTTAGAGAAACAGGACGCCACTCGTTGCCGTACACGTCTGCTTTAAACTCGCCAGCTTCAACTGCTTGTTGGCCTTGTTCAGATAGTGTCGCAACAATCGCGCGTTGACCTTCACCCATGTAAAGCACTTGCTCTGCGCCTTTCATTTGGAATGCGTTAATCTTAACCGTGCGGTTTTCACCTTCCGCTTTCACAACGTCCAGCTTGGTTGTTGGGTTCACCGTACCAAAGTCGCCCATGCTGATAGACGTCACTGGGTAAACCACTTTCGCATCGGCTGCTGTTTTGGTTGTGAAGCTCATGAGTGTTTCAAACGCTTTGCTATCAAGTTCCGCTTCTGGAGCGAAGTGCGCTACGCCTTTGTGACAATCGATACACGTTTGGTCATTCGCTTTGCCGTATGCGTGCATCTTCGCCGCATCACGTGATTGTTCGAACTCTTCCATCGCATCGAAATCGTGACAAGAGCGACAGGTTGCCGAATCATTTTCACGGAACTGCTCCCAAACCATCTCTGCAAGTTCAGACCGGTGTGCTTCGTACTTCTCAGGAGTGTCGATCTTGCCAGTGACAAACTCATGGTAAATGTCTTTTGAAGCTCGGATCTTAGTGATCAAATAATCCATTGGCTCTTTCGGAATGTGACAGTCCGAACATTCTGCACGAATACCTTTAGCGTTACTGAAATGCACTGAGCCTTGGTACTCTTTGTAAGGGATTTCCATAGAGTGACAAGAGAGACAGAACTCAGTGTCCGATGTGTAATGCATCACTGCTGCGGTACCACCTAGTGTTAGCCAGCCCACACCAACCCCTGCAGCAACCAGCAAAGCGATATATCTTTTTTTAATCGACATAATTAGAAACAAACTCTCACATTTAGTAATTTATTTTCGTAATTTACCTCTTTAGTAGTACGGATTATTGATCCACATCATGCGTGTATTACAACTTATGTCTCAGGCATGAAATTCTGTAATTTTCGTTCTGTATTCGACTTTATCAAAATCTTATTTCGCTCCAAAAGCATTCGTCAGACAAATAGAACAAAGGAATGCAACGACTTGATTATATATGGCAATGAGTGACACACTGAGGAGAAAATACATAAAAGAGAGCGACATAGATAATGTTGACAACACCAAGACTTGCACTAAAGCCACTCCAACCTAAACACTGGTCGCACTTCCAACGTTTACTGCACGATCCACAAATCATCTCACTCTGTTTCGACCCGCCGACCGAAGAGGAAATGCGCCAAAAATTCGAATCACGCCTGCCAACATGGACACCGCAAAGTGAACATTGGTTATGTTTGGTGATTTATGAAAAACAAAGCTCGCGACCAATTGGTATCACAGGCTTTGTCTTACAAGACGGTACGGCGGAAGTGGGGTATTTACTTCTGCCAGAATTTTATGGCCAACAATTTGGCACCGAATCCCTTGCCGGCGTGATTGAGTGGGCAACTAACAAACACAGAATTTCCACATTTTCGGCCACCGTAACAGAAGGCAATATTGGATCTGAGCGAGTGCTGGAAAAGTGCGGATTCAAACTTGTCAAAACCATACCTGAAGCCTATGAAATAGGTGGGAAAAAGTACGCTGATAGGCTCTATTCATTACAAAAATAATATTAACGATAAAAACAAGGACGTATTTTGCAGAAAGTAGTCATCATCACAGGAGCAAGCCGAGGCATCGGAGCCGCGACCGCCAAATTACTCGCCAAACAAGGTTATGCCGTATGCGTTAACTATCGCGTTCAAGCCGATGCTGCCGCGCAAGTTGTTCGTGACATTGAGGAAAGTGGCGGTAAAGCCATCGCCATCAAAGCGGACGTCTCCAATGAGCAGCAGGTACTCTCATTGTTTGAACAAACCGAACAAGCACTAGGCACAGTGACTCACCTCGTCAACAACGTTGGTATCTTATTCACTCAATCTCGTCTTGCGGACATGAGTCTTGAGCGATTCCAAACCGTGATGAAATCCAACGTCACAAGCTGTTTTCTCTGTTGCCGAGAAGCAGCAAAACGATTTGAATCTGGCAATGCGATTGTTAATGTTTCTTCTGCGGCATCCCGCTCCGGCGCGCCGTTTGAGTACGTTGATTACGCCGCCTCTAAAGGCGCAATGAACTCTCTCACCAAGGGGTTATCTTTAGAATTGGCCGAGAAGAATGTTCGTGTAAATGGTGTTCGCCCCGGCTGCATCTATACCGATATCCATGCCGATGGCGGCGAGCCGAATCGAGTCGACAGGCTCAGTGAAAAAATCCCTCTCAAGCGAGGTGGCACGGTAGATGAAGTGGCCAATGCCATCGCGTGGCTACTCAGTGATGAGGCTACTTATGTAACAGGTTCGTTCATCGACCTTGCTGGCGGAAACTAAGGGACAATAATGAAAATCAGATCAGCGACACCCGACGATCTCAACGCGCTCTTTATATTAAACACGCAAATTAGCGAACTTCACTTTCGTCATGCGCCACAAACTTTTGTACCGCCTTCTGCAGAAGACAAAACCTTTCTCGCAAATGCGCTGGCCGATGATGGTCGATTGGTACTCATTGCAGAAGAAGATCAACAAGCACTTGGTTTTATCACTGCGACCATTACCCAAAATGAAACCATCAGCTTTTTAATCAAAGACCCGATTTGCCGTATTGGCACCATCGTCGTCGATGAAAATCAGAAGTCAAAAGGCGTTGGCCGAGCCTTAATGACGGCCGTTGAGCAGTGGGCACGCGAGTCAGGTGCAACTCAAGTCCGCTTGGAAGTCATGGAGTTTAACCACAATGCGCAGCAATTTTACGACAAACTGGGCTTTGTTCCCAACTCCCGTCTTATGATGAAATGTTTGTAACGATCACGGCATTTAAGCGTATTTCACCGTTAAAGCTAACGTGAATCGCATTTATCTTTCTTACTTTTCTTCCCTTTTCGAAAAGACGATATGATGTACGGATATACCCAAGTGACTTCAAGATGCAGGATTCAGAGCGTTGTCATTGATTCGAGGTCAAGGAAAATAACGCAGCTCTTTCCAAGTTGTTTGAAGCAGAGATCGAGTCAATGACACGCTCCCAAAGAGCGAGTTGTCTTGGCTTGTATACTTTGTTGTCGATTCTTGATTTGGGCCCACCAAACCTTTAAATCGCCGCCGCGTCTACAAACCAAGTCATTCTCGCTGGACCAAGCATCTCGAGGTTACTTGGGTATAAAGGAGATTCGAACATGATTTATCTTTTCGATTGGGGAAACACCTTGATGGTCGATTTTCCTCACGCACAAGGAAAAATGTGCGATTGGGAACACGTTGAAATCGTTCCTCAAGCCAAAGAAACTCTGGCGGAGCTCACACAAGATCACGAGGTTTATATCGCGACCAGTGCATCAGACTCCGCAATGGAAGATGTGCAAAAAGCCTTTCAACGAGTTGGACTCGACCAATACCTCTCTGGCTATTTTTGCTTTGCAAACCTTGGTATTGCCAAGAATCAGCCTGATTTTTATCTTGCGGTCGCAGAGCAATTGAGCGCTGAACCAAGTCAACTCACCATGGTTGGTGACTTGCCCGAAAAAGACATTTACCCAGCAATGGACGCAGGCTTAAACGTCATTTGGTTCAACCCTAAAAACCTCCCTGCGCCAAGCAAACCAATCCCAAATCAAATACGTTGTTTGTCCGAGTTACTACGCACCTGATCAACATACACGCAAATACACTTAAGCCGCTAAACTTTATGCACCAATCAAGGAAGATGAATGCAGATTAGACCGATTACAGTCAACGACATTGACCACTTTATTTCGCTCTGGAATCGCGTTTATGAGGAAGGCGAATACTTACGCTCACCTGCGCCGGACAAAGCGATGCTGAGTGAGGTAATCACTCGTGTAGAAAAAGAATCCATTCCCCAATTTGTGGCCTTCGATGGAAAACGCCTAGTTGGCAGTATCGAAATCTTCCCGGCCGAAATGTGTGGCTACGAAGGAGGAGAGTTCGCTAAAACGGGCATTCTCGGCATTCATATTGACCGCCACTATCGAAACCAAGGGTTAGGAAAGAAGCTAGTCACCACCGCCATTCAAAGTGGCTGGGGATATGGCTATGACACCATTGCGCTTCACGTTTATAAGAGCAATCGGCGAGCGATTACCTTGTATGAAAAATTTGGCTTCGAGCATTGTGGCGAGTTAGGTGAAGTGCTGCTGCCCAACGGCAAATATCTGATGAGTCAGAAAATGGTCTTAAAGCACCCGTAAGTTGATTCTAGTAGCAAGACAACATTTCCTTTGCGATATACTGACCGGAACCCAATATTTACCGCGCATTTGTGATGATTGAATATAAACCCTTATCGCCAAATCAAATCCCGATGGCTTTGCTATTAGAAGCCGATCCAGACCGAGACAATGTAAATCGCTATCTTGCCAGTTCATTGAGCTTTGTTGCGGTGGAAGAGAACCAGATCGTTGGCGCATGTGTGGTGTTACCGCTATCAGAAACGCTGGCTGAAATCATGAACGTCTCAGTGGCACCTTCGCATCAACAACGTGGTATTGGCTCAGATTTATTGCGATTTGCCATTGAAGAGTTAAAAGGCCAATCTTTTCAAAAGTTGATATTAGGAACGGGGACGTTTGGTTACCAACTGACTTACTATCAACGTTTGGGTTTCAGGGTAGAGAGCGTGGATAAAGATCACTTCTTACTCCACTACCCAGAACCAATTTGGGAGAACGGTATCCAACACAAAGACATGCTGCGTCTGTATCTAGACCTTTAAACATAAAGGCTTAGTTAGCTTTTCATATCCAACTTTTTACCCAAATATTCAATCTCAAAAGTCGCATACCCAAGCTGTACCGCCTCAAAAGAGTACATCAGGTTTTGCGCCTGCTGGGCATCTTTCGCCAATACGGCGACGGAGTAAATCGGACGCTCAACACCATTCTCCAACACTTGGGTATTGATGTAAGACGACGTGACCAAGCCAGAGTTGTTCAAGCTGATCACTCGCTGCAAATCGACTCCTAGTACACGGTCCATTTCTAACGCCTCAATGCCCTCTTTCCAACGTAACGTCACACTGTAGTTGTCACTTTCTGGCGTGTTGTCTAACCATTTGGCGCCTAGTGGTTGAATGCTCGCGATCTTCACCAAATCTTGCTGATACATAGGTAAGTCCTGCAATTTAGTGGCGACTTCTGCTTCGTTATCTGCCGACAACACGAAACGCAAAATCTGTACTGGTTTACCATCAATACTGCTTGGTAAAACAAACATGTCTTTCACGTCACCTTGTTCGATCAGTTGGCTAAAGGCGGCTTTCTGCTCTGGCAGTGTTTTGAGAACCTGCTCCGAATCATTGGTGTTCCAAGCCAGTTCCACGCCGTAATCAGCAGCAAAGCTAGAGAAAGAGGCCGCAGTCAGCGTGCTTAATAGAATGAGTTTTTTCATAAGGTTACCTTTCACTTAACGATTTTCTTTTTTGCTTCAATATAAATTCAATGTTGTGGATCGCTTGATTACCAACGACTGCGGTATGCGCGATGGCAGCTTCGGCAAGTACTCTGAGCTTGCTTAAGACCTGCCTCAGCCGATGAAACTTGTTGGTTCTGCGCAGCTTGATACAACTGTGCAAACCCTTCATCCATTTGCAGCATCAAGCGATTGAAGTTATCTGGTTTGCTCCACACTTCTTTCTTCGCTTTGCTATCAACTTGGCTTCCCTCTGGGAACGCTTGTTTCAGTTGCGCGCTGTGACGAGTGAGTTCAACACCAATCTGTTCTAGCGTGAACCAATCGGTATTGCTGCCTTTCAATGTCTTACTGGCTTGTTTCGACAGGGACTCTATTTGCTCAAATGCATTCTGACGCGATTCAATTTGAGCGCTGAAGTCTTGGGCAAACACTGTTGTTGATACAAAGATGGTCGGTAAAAGTGCAATCAGTGCCAATATCTTTTTCATTTCATACTCCTGGTTTTTCGTTCTTGCTGTGTGGCTGCAAATAAATTTACACAACAATCATTGCATACGCAACTATTGTTGTGTAAATTACCGTAAAGAAGATCATCACACCGAGAAAAGATCGAGGTAATTATGAAAATTTGGGATTTAGCAACGCGACTTTATCACTGGGCTCAAGCCTTACTGTTTATAGCCTTGATGGCATCTGGATTGTCTGGCAATGGGCCCCATGTTCAATTGGGGTTAGCGTTATTCACTTTGTTGTTATGGCGATTGACTTGGGGAGTTATCGGCAGCGAAACCAGTTTGTTTCGACAGTTTCTCCGCTCGCCTAAAGGTGTCATTACTTACTTAAAAGGTAAATCGGCGGCGACTGTGGGTCATAATCCTGCAGGCGGCTGGATGGTGGCGACATTACTGACGACATTGCCGCTTCAATGTATCTCGGGAATGGCGCTGGGCGGCTTATTCGATGCGTGGCCGTATTCCGATGTTTGGCTTAACGACAACGTATTTGCAGGGCTTGAGTGGTTACACCTGACCTTGGCCGATCTTTTGCCTTTACTGATCGCCTTACATGTTGGTGCGATCCTTTTTTATAAACTAAGAGGTAAACCCTTGTTGAAAGCGATGATCACCGGTAAACAAACCCAAATGAACAAGCAGGCGCTCATCACCGAACAGAAAATTGTCTATCTCGCGCCGCAAAGCCGTGCTTTAGGGGTGCTAGTTGCTGCAACATTGGTTACCATGGCAATCGTTGCTTTATCATAAGAGTAAGAAAATGAGCGAACAGTTTGACAGACAAGACAGCTTTGGCTGGATGATCAATGTCGTTGCACACGATGCAGCGAAGCGATTTGAAGCCGAGCTCAAAAAGCACGGACTTACCGTTGCACTTTGGCCGACCATGATGTGCTTGTGGGAAGAAGAAGGCGTGACACAGCGCGATATCGCAGCGAAATCTAAGGTAGAAAACTCGACCACGACTCGTACCTTAGACAAGTTGGAGAAGTTAGGTTTAGTAGAGCGCCATCCCGATCCAAACAGTCGCCGCTCGTTCCGTATTTATCTAACGGAAGAGGGACGAAGCCTCAAAGAAACCTTGCTGCCAATTCCACTGGCCGTCAACAAAGAGTTGATGAGCCCGCTAGAGCCAGCAGAACAAAATGAGATGCTTCGCTTGCTAAAAAAGTTGGTCGCAGAGATTTAGTTGTAGACTAAACCAGTAGCTGGTTTCTGTACGACCAGCTACTACTATGAGTTTACTGAATAAATATGCTTGAGATTTAATCGGGCTTAATAATGAGTGGATGATTAAGCAATAAAAATTGTAAAGACATAGAGTTTATGCATGAGATTCTTCTTGTCTTTATTCATCGTCGAGTTGATAAAGACAAGGTAACTAAGAGAATGTCGAAAAAGTGTTGGTCAGGCATTCAACAAAGGCACGTTATTGCGGATTAAACCTCGGCGTACGCTGGTGCACATTTTGCCGAATCGGCGGATTTCATCAAACTGAGGCGTGATACCGCGATCCATTGCAGATTCCCAATAGCTCAGCTCAGAATCGACCATTTCCAACAGTTTTTTAGGGCAGCCAATGCATTTACCCTCAGGGCCACAAACAAAGGTCTCCGATTCATAAATCGGCAATTCTGCTTTCACTTGTTCAATGATATTGCGCATCGCGCTCATTCGATCTGGCTTGACGGTCATCATCCGACTCCACAAACATATAAGGAGCCGGATTGTACTCTCTGGCACGCAAATGTCCCTACCTAATTTAGGTATATTTTACGTTTCTGCTTTGCACCCTTTGATTTAAACATTGGTAGCTCAGGCTTTTTCACCACTAAGTAGACCGCCGTCGCCGCCAATACAAAGCCAACAATGCCCATCCAATCAAACGACTCACCAAAAGCAAACCAAGCTTGAAGCGCCGTGGTCGGAGGCACAAGGTAGAACACCGAAGCAACACTCGATGCCGCACCATTCTTCACCATGTACAGCAACAACAAAATCGCCACACAAGACAGTACGACCACGAGCCAGACCAAAGTAAGAATGAATTCCGTCGTCCATTGCACCTGCATGGTTTCAAACTGCATCGCGATGGGCAGGAACATGGCCAACGCTGCTAAATACTGCACGGTCGCGCCGCCTACCATATCCACTTGTTGGCAATATTTCTTTTGATACAAGGTGCCAAGCGTAATACCAAACAGCGACGATAAGCACACACCAATCGCTAAGGTTTTGTGTAAATCTGATTGCCACTCCATCTTACCCATAAGCACCATAGCAATGCCGACAAAACCCAAGGACAAACCAATCCACTGTGATGGTTTGAACTGCTCAGAAGCGAACGCCACCAGCAACACGGCAGTTAAAATAGGTTGTATCCCTACCAATAGCGAACTTAAGCCCGCCGGCATCCCCAAACTGATGGCAAAGTACGTCCCGCCGAGGTAAAAACCGTGAATCAATATCCCGACAACGCAGCTGTGCCAAAAGTCTTTTCCCGTTGGAATGCGACGGCGCAGAAAAGCCACAATCACCAAAAACAGCAGGACATTAAACGCCATGCGAATCGACAACAAGGTCGCAGGCTCGGCATATTGCAAACCAAATCGCGCACCAACAAATCCAGAAGCCCAAAGGATCACGAATACAAAAGGAATGGCTCTGATTAACATGATTCGTCCTCACTCTACTTATTTTTAAATCTTGAATGTTTTTAAATCTCGAATGTTGCTAATGTAGTTAGGTACAGAGTTTTCAAAAAGTGACAGATGGAAGTGTTTTTATGGGTACAGATTTAGGAAGTACGCTTGATGCCAATAAGTATTTGATCGTCGAGAAGCATCTCAAACAAGCGATCAGCAATGGGGTTTATCAACAAAACGACAAGTTGCCTTCCATCCGTCAATTGAGCACTGAACTCAAGGTAAGTAAGAACACGGTGATCCGCGCTTATCAGGAGCTAGAAGCACAAAGCATGGTTTACTCGGTGCCAAAATCCGGTTATCGAGTAAAGCCAACTGAGCGACATGAAGCCAAGATCACAAACCCTACGCGCGTGGATTTGCTCTCGGTGTGTAAACAAATCCTTACTTACCCCGAGTATCAAGAGCTGCTTCCGACGGGCTCAGCACACCCGAACATTGACGCGCCAGCCATCAAAAGCCTGTACGCCGAAATTGGCCGCCAGAGTCGCCAACAGAGTCATATTTCCAGCCATTATCAACTGCCACCGGGTGATGACTTGTTGGTCAAACAACTGGCGAAGATCACCCAAGACCTGGGAACGCCAGCAAACGTGGATGATCTTTTGGTCACCCATGGTGCACAGCAAGCGATCAGTCTTGCCCTTAGAGCAACAACACAGACTGGAGATATTGTGGCGGTGGAATCGCCCTGCTATTTCGGCAACTTATTGATGCTCGAATCGCTCGGTTTGCAGGTGGTCGAGATCCCTAGCTGCCCTCGTGATGGTATGGATCCAAACGCGCTAGAAAAAGCCATGGCAACGTGGGAGATCAAAGTCATTATTGTCACGCCAAACTTCACCAACCCAACAGGTTCAATGATGCCCCTTGAAAGGCGTGAGCAACTGCTTAAGGTTTCTGGAGATATTCCAATCATTGAAGATGACGTGTTTGGTGCGTTGAGTTACGACGAACCCTTGCCAAGCTTGCGCAAATTGGACGAGAAACAACGAGTGATTTACGTCAACTCCTTGTCGAAAACGCTCGATTCACGCCTTCGTATTGGTTGGATGTTGGCGGGACGTTACCGCGCTCAAGTCGAGCAATACCTATTATGTGAAAACATGGGCAGTTTGAACTTGATGCAATCAGCGGTAGGCACTTTCCTAACCTCAGGTAAGTACCGCACTCACACTGCGCGTATGTGCCGTGTTTACCAAGCCAACGTGAGACGATATTTGCAGATGCTCAACCAATGCTTGGATGCACACTTTGAACTCAAAAACCGCTACCAAATCAATGCAGTACAAGGTTCATTCTTGCTTTGGTTACGCTTACCGCCTAAGACTGACAGCTATGCGCTTTATCAAGCCTGTAACGAACACAAAATCAGTATTCTGCCCGGCTCGGTATTTGGCACTCAGGGACAGTATCAAAACTGCATTCGTCTCAGCGTCGCGAACTTTGGAGCAGAGAAAAACTGGCTCCCTGCGATGGAAACGCTGGCAAAACTGATTGCTCAACACGCCAAATAGTCGCACCAGACATTTCGTTCCAAGCATTCCGTCACAAACATTCAGCACCAGAAACAACAAAGCCTCCACAATTGGGAGGCTTGATATGGGTTCTCTGGGCTATCTGCTCAATCAAACACAAAGTGTCAGCGAGGCATTTGCCACAATCTCGCGACGTTTTCCGCTAAGTTCGCAAGGTTCACGTCGGCTTCTTCCAAAGCTTCTTGCAAGCTCATTGCGCGTGGTACACATACGAATACCGCGTCAATGCCGCACTCGTAGACGGCTTGGAAGTTATCACCTGAACAGCCTGCTAGGGCGATGACTGGCAAATCATACTGTTTCGCCACTTTTGCCACTCCCATTGGTGTCTTGCCGTGCACGGTTTGATGATCGATACGACCTTCACCAGTAAAGACAATATCAGCGTTCACTACATGTTCTGCTAGTTTTACGGTGTCGAGCACAATCTCGATACCCGGCTTAAGTCGTGCTGGCAGGTAACCAAGCAACGCTGCGCCCATACCACCTGCTGCACCTGCACCTTTTTGAGTCAGCACATGCTTGCCCGTCACTTGCTCAGTCAGTTCACCGTATTTGCTGAGAGCAGAATCTAACAGCTCAACATCCGCCGGCGTTGCGCCCTTCTGTGGGCCAAAAATCGCCGACGCACCTTTCTCGCCACACAATGGATTGTCAACATCGCATGCCACCAGCACTTCGCAGTCCGCTAAGCGAGCGTCGAGCCGAGACACATCAATGCTTGCTAGCTCAACCAAACCGCCACCGTTGGGTGTGATTGGCTGACCAGCACTGTCCAGAAACTTGACACCTAAAGCCGCCAGCATACCCGTGCCGCCGTCATTGGTCGCGCTACCTCCTAAGCCGATGATCAAGCGTTGAATACCGCGATCAAGGGCATTCAAAATTAACTGACCAGTACCAAAGCTGCTGGTGTTTTTTGGGTCACGAAGATCACTTGGCACAAGATGCAAACCACTTGCCTCTGCCATCTCGATCACTGCAGTTTCACCATCACCTAGAATGCCGTAAAACGCCTCAACATCATCGCCAAGTGGGTCTTTTACTGTCACGAAAACCTGCTCCCCCCCAGTCGCATCAATCAAAGATTGAACCGTACCTTCACCACCGTCAGCAACAGGTACCGTGACGAACTCGGCATCTTGCCAAACACGGGACAAACCCGTCTTGATAGCTTCGCTCACCTGCTTGGCAGTCAAGCTCTCTTTAAACGAATCTGGGGCAATCACAACTTTCATTTCATTCTCCTGGGAACTCGGTATCTCCCTGTTTTCCTAAACCTTAGTAGGTAAGAGATCAATTAGTCACTCTTTACTTCCTGTAATCATGAGGTAAAACCACATTTCATGCTATGGATCCTCCCTTCCATGTATCCGCAACATTTTTATGGTTTTAACGCATCACCCTCAATAAAGGGATATATACTTACTACTGAAACTGGTACCGGAGGGAGACTTATGGAACTACGCAACAAAGCAGGGGATACTGCAAAAATTGCAGATAACCTCACCCTTAAAGAGCTGACTGAAATGGGTTATACCGTCGATTTATGTGACGAAGCATTTGATCCAAACGAACATTGGAAAGCAGAAGGAAAAACTCAAGGCATGGGTGAATACCCAGAGGAATAGTACCCAACTGTATAGAAGATCACACTTCAAGCCGAGTGGTTCTACACTCGGCTTGTTCATTTATTTATTCGAAGCTTGAGTTTCCTTTACAAACAAATACATCTCTTCTAGGTAATTACCGTTTGCGCAACCCCAGTCACTCACTTCAACAAATTCCTTTATTAGTTGACCACTTTCATCATGTATCACTTTTTGACGAAAGGAGTTCCAACGCGCTAGTTCAAGACGATTATTGTTGTCCACATAATAGTCCCCATAACTTTCAATAAGCTTATTATAAGCATTCCAACGCTGCTCCGGCGTCACGCCTTCACTCATGATGACAGTACAGTTCGTTTCGATATTTTGTACTTGAACATTAGTTGGTGTCGTCGTTGAACATCCCGCTAAAATCAGCCCCATCAAACCTACTGCTATTCTTGTTTTCATTATTGTTTCCCTTACTTTCAGCACCACTGCGAAAGACCGAATTTTATAAACTGCGCTCCACGATTTCTAATCAAAAACGGAAAAACTTTGTGACTGACGTCTGCACATGTAAAAAGTGCGGTAAATTACTGTTTACAAGCCATAAAGAAGACAAATGGATTTCGCATTCCTTTCTGCTACTTAGACGTGCCATAATCAACGACGATAAAAACCTCAATAAAGCAAACATTTGAAGGATCAAAATGACTGCAACGGAATACCTAAACGACCTAAACCAACGTTACCTCGCTATCCATCGCACCAAAGAAGATTTCTTTTGGGAGACGTACATGGGCATCAGCGACGACCACGATGGTTCGACAAAAGCACAAACCGCTTGGACCAATTTCTTAAGCAACGCCGAGCAAATCTCTGCTATCAAAGTGCAACTTGAAGCGGCTGAAACGATCGCTGATCCACAAGAGAAACAGCAAACGCAAATTGGTCTGCAAGGATGGTTGGCAACATTTGAGTCGCATGCGATTGAAGGCGAACTAGCTCAAGCCCAAAAGAATGCTCTGATTGCATTCGAAGCCGAGTTGTTCGAGAAAAAGCAAAAACACGTTCTGACGTTTACCAATGAAAACGGTGAACAAACAGAAGGCTCTTTACCAGTATTATCTTCGACTATTCGCGCCAATAATCACGAAGAAGTGCGTCAATCCGCACACCAAACACTGCTCGACCTTGAGCAATGGTTACTGCAAAACGGCTTTATTGAGCTGATCAAACTGCGTAACCAATTCGCACGCTCTTTGGGCTACGAAACCTTCTTTGACTACTCAGTGAAGAAGACGGAAAAGATGAGCTCCGAGCAACTATTCAGCATCTTAGATGACTTTGAACAGCGCACGCGCGATGCTCACCTAAGCAGCTTGGCAAACCTTGCTGAGCAGAAAGGTCAAAGCGCACTGACTGGCTATAACTTTGTGTACTCGTTCGCCGGTGACGTCATGCGTGACTTAGACCCATACGTTCCGTTCTCAAAATCACTACGTCGCTGGGTAGAATCATTCGGTCGCCTAAATATCGAATACTCAGGCGCAGAGCTGACGCTAGACCTGCTTGACCGCAAAGGCAAATATCCGAACGGTTTCTGTCATGGTCCTATCCCATCGTTCTACAACCAAGGTGAGTGGATTGCGGCGCAGGTGAACTTCACCAGTAACGCCAAGCCAGACCAAGTCGGCAGCGGCTACGACGGCATCAATACCTTGTTCCACGAAGGGGGGCACGCAGCGCATTTCGCTAACGTGAAGATGAATGCGCCGTGTTTCTCTCAAGAGTTCGCACCAACTTCCATGGCATACGCAGAGACACAATCCATGTTCTGTGACAGCTTGTTGACCGATGCCGATTGGCTAAAACAATACGCGTTGGACGCAGAAGGTAATCCAGTACCGGATGAGATCATCCAAGCGATGATCAACAGCCGTCAGCCCTTCAAAGCGTACGAAGAGCGTAGCATTTTGGTCGTGCCGTATTTTGAACGTGCGCTTTACCAATTAAGCGATGAAGAACTGACGCCAGAGCGCATCACTAAGCTGGCGCGCGATTGCGAAAAGCAAATCCTTGGTTTGGAATGCAGCCCACGCCCATTGATGGCGATTCCACACCTTCTGTCTGATGAAGCAGCGTGTGCCTACCACGGTTACTTGCTAGCACACATGGCGGTTTACCAGACTCGAGCTTACTTCCTCGACAAGTTTGGCTACCTGACTGATAACCCAGAGATTGGTCCGCTACTGGCGAAACATTACTGGCATGCAGGTAACCACCTATCGCACAACGAGACTATCGTTAGCCTCACGGGTGAAGGCTTTAACGCTAAGTATCTAGCAGATGTGTGTAACCTATCGCCAGAACAAGCGTGGGAAGTTCAGCAGAAGAAAATTGCCTCACTGCAAACTCGTGAACGTGCCCCAGTGGCGTCTTTAAATGCCAGCATCAAAGTGGTGGATGGCAGCAAAGAGCTTGCAAGCAACTCAGTCTCAGACGAACAGATGTGCGAGCAGTTTGAGCGCTACATCCAAGAGACTTACGGTCGATAAGCGAAGCCAAGAGCTAGGATATTATATACCCCTAGCTCTTTTTCTATCAGGGAAGCAAACATGTACCAAGATATCCTGACTTTCTGGTTTGAAGAACTGGAACCAAAAGATTGGTTTGTGAGTAACGCCGACGTCGATAAACAAATCGAAACCCGCTTTCTCATCACCTTAGAACAAGCCGCTCAATCTGAGTTGTTTGACTGGCGAGATACGGCACAAGGCCGCCTCGCAGAGGTCATCGTGCTCGACCAATTCTCTCGCAACGTTTACCGCAATACACCGAAAGCGTTCGCTCAAGATGCTCTCGCGCTTGCCCTGGCACAAGAGGCAATTCGTCTAGGCTTCGACCAAGAATTGACGGAAGTTGAACGCAGCTTCTTGTACATGCCATTTATGCACAGTGAGTCCAAACGGATTCATGAAGAGGCGGAGAAGCTGTTCAAAGCTCTAGGGCGAGAATCTAACTACGAGTTCGAGCTAAAGCATAAAGTGATCATCGATCGCTTTGGTCGCTACCCGCACCGCAATGCGATTCTAGGCCGAGATAGCACCGCAGAAGAAGTGGAATTCTTACAGCAGCCGAATTCCAGCTTTTAAGCAAGCACACCTGCCAACTGAAAACCAACTATTGCACCACGCATAAAGCCTTTTGCTCTCTTAAGGCTTTGTGTATCGTACTTACCTTACGCTGCTTATTTAGCTCGTACACGACTTCAACTAACCAACCCCCAATATCTAAGGTAAAGCAATGATCACATGGCCTTGTTTGCTCAAACTCGATGGCGCCGATGAACTGGTGTATTTAGCTTCACCAGAGCAGCTTAATGCAGAATGCCAAGCATTGATTTGGGGTCAAGATGATATAGTGATAGATACGCAAGGTCATTGCTATGCATTACAAACGGGCTCTAACAACGTGGTGGAATTAAACCTTTTGCCACAAACGTTGAACGTGCAAGAAGTGACAGAGCTGATTCAAAAACATGAGTTTGCCCAAGCACAGCGCTGCATCATCAAAAT
The DNA here is from genome assembly GCF_052037695.1 of Vibrio sp. WZ-1. NCBI lineage: Bacteria > Pseudomonadati > Pseudomonadota > Gammaproteobacteria > Vibrionales > Vibrionaceae > Vibrio > Vibrio sp. WZ-1. The sequence continues at coordinate 30,074 of NZ_JBQEQR010000055.1, forward strand.
CCATTTTTTGTCTGTCCAACAAGCTATTGAAGCATTGGCTGATTAAGGTCTAGAAAACTCAGTTACCGACACAGCATCATACCCACTGACTTCTTTTTCTCACCGATTCCTAATTGCACAGAAAAAGGGAAGCTACCGCGCCTCGGCCTTTGGATTCTTTAAAACAACAGGCTTTGCGATATTTCTAGCCAAAACAAGCTTAGTGATATAACTTCTGGCAATGTACCTCCGTTAGTGAGTTGAACAAAAGGAATATCATGATTGATTTATCCCACTTAATAAAAAATGATATGAACCTGCTGATTTGCTTGTACGTTTTATTACAAGAACGCAGTGTTAGTCGCACAGCAGAGAAGCTGTTCTTATCTCAATCGGCGGTCAGTAAACAGCTAACTAAGCTGAGACAAGTCTTTGATGATCCATTATTTGAGCGGGAGTCAAAAGGATTACTACCCACCCCAAAAGCCTTGGCATTAGAAAGCAAATTACAGCAGATACTGATACAAATTGATCAGCTTCGTGAACCTGAGGAATTCGATCCAGAAAACTCAACACGTGTTTTCCATATCGATCTGATTGAAACGGCTTACACTACTATCTATCCACGTTTTCTACCTCAAGCTTTATCTTGTGCGCCTAACATCACTCTCAAGAGTAATGATTGGAGCAACAATAGTATCGCACGATTGCAGAGAAGAGAGGTCGATTTTGGGGTAGGCATTTTTGAGTTTGACGAGCGTGCTAAAAAGCATGTGGAAACGATACCTGCCTCGCTTAGCTACACGGAATTAATGCGTGATACTCCAGTGTGCATTATGAGAAAGGGACATCCCGCATTAGAGGAGGAGTGGAGCCTCGACACTTTTTTAAAATATCGACACATTCTAGTGGTAACCGGGGGGATTTCTCGTTGGTTGTTGCACGAGGTACTAGAAATGCAGCGTCTTCATATCAATAATGCCGTCAACATGTCAGACGTATCCAGCGCGATAAAACTCTGCGAAAAAAGTGATTTATTACTCACCTACCCGTATAGATGCATCCGCATCTTCGAGGAAACCTCTAATATTGTCATCAAACCGCTACCATTCGCACTAGAGCCTGGGGCATTTTTCTTGCTCTGGAACAAACAGCTGGATAATGATCCAAGCCATAAATGGCTCCGTGAGTTAATCGTCAGCCAGTCCTATACCTAGTTAGAAGTCATGATGCCCACATCTTCTAATAACAAAAAATTATTATTATTAGAATAATTGATAATTTCATGAGATTGATAATTCTCCATATACTCTCCTCCATCGAAACGAAACACGAATTAATCATCACAGTTTTTGGAGCAGAATTATGAAAATGAATCACGTAGGCATCATGGTTGGCGATATGGACAAAGCAGTAGAGTTCTACACTAACGCGCTTGGTCTTCGCATCGTAATGAACAACACAAAAGTTATCGAAGAGCGCGAATCGGCAATAGGTCGTATGTGTATCGCCGTATTCGGTGAAGGCTTCAAAGGCTTCAACATCGCTCACCTAGTTACATCTGACGGCATCGGTGTTGAGCTGTTTGAAATGAAAGAGCGTCAAGAACGTCACGAACTGGATTTCTCTCGCCTAGGCATCTTCCACTTCTGTCTACAAACAGACGACTTTGAAGGCGTGATTAAGCGTGTTGAAGAGTTCGGCGGTAAAACACGTATGGACATTATGCGCTACCACCCAGAAGACGATAGCAAGCCTGCACAGATGGTTTACCTAGAAGACCCGTTTGGCAATCTGTTTGAGCTTTACTCACACACTTACGAAGAAACTTACGCGTCTGATTACGAGTAATTAAACGCTTAAGAATCAGAAAGGGTTGGCCTAGTGCCAACCCTTTTTTGTTTTGAAACAACCCCTCCTAACCTCCCCTTGGTCTCAGCTTCGGCGATCAAAATACATCGAGAGCAAAGGGGAGGAACTGTCCGAGTGTGTTAACACTAGATTCCTGATGTCGCCTAGGCTCCTCGGAATGACGAAAAATTGGGAGTGATTGAACCCACCATTCCAGAGAAAAACCCTCCCCCTTAGAAACGAAACTCCAATGCCGAGCAAACCATGTCAATACAAGGGGGAGTTGGAGGGGGTTGTGAACACGAAACAACAAACTAGATCCCTAAGACCAAACCCATCTTTAAACTGCGTGCACAAAAAAGGCTTGGTATCAGCCAAGCCTTTCACTTATGAGATTACTTTTTAATGCGGCATGCGCTTTCGGAGAGCTCGTTGACGATCAAAATGGCTTCGTCACCTTTGGTGTGAAGGACCAACATATGATCATCGGATAGGTACCTCGCACCAGAAGCTGAGCGAACTTGTTTTAGTTCGATTTCTCTTCCGTGGTTGGTTTTGATTAGCGCTGCATCTTGAGTAAAACTGGCAGCGAACTGTTGACCATCATCGCATTGATATTGATATTCAGGTACGGGCGACGAACAACCAACTAACACTAATAAACCACCGAACACCAAAGCCGCTTTGCTAGAGTTCAAGATCATTCTTCAGGAGCCCATACACGGATATCGACGTCCAAATCTGCTGGCGCATAAACCACCACAGGCAGCTTGCTGTTATAACGGTATAAATCGCGAATCGGCATTTGCACGAACGTTTCTACCTTCTCGATATCTTCTGGACAAGCCATCAACGTAGAGATAGTACCAGCTGCTGACGAATCAACTTGGTAGTAGGTGTAACCCCAGCCCTCCAGTGTATGCTCCTTGACAGAACCACCCAGAGATACACGGTTACAGTCTGTTTCCATCATTTTACCAACCACAAGTTCCACACGCTTATCGGCTTCATTGCTTACAGGATCGACATAGAAAACATGCTTTGTCATGTTCTCCATTTCTGGAAACATCTCTGCTGATGGACGAGATACATCGTTTGCTGAATTCATTGCAGAACATCCGCTCAGTGCCATTGCACCAGCAACTAACCAAACTGCTTTCATCGTTTTTTTCCTTTTTCATATGGATGAGCATATTGTAACTGGGAACGCCAGATTAAGGTAAATACACAATGCAAATTGATGGCTACTCTCACAATTACGACATCTCAACGCCATCAAACAATTTTAGTAAGTCTCTGTTCTGTACCTTACAGCAATTTGCCGACAAGGTTATGGTTTAAAGCCCTGTTCGGTAGATGTTCAAGGAAGAGAATTCGTATTCTTTTTCAGCCTAGGCTATGGCGCGAAATTATTGATACCCATTTTTAAACATGCTCGTTCTTGGCAGATTCTGGAGTTCATTATTGGCTTTGTCATGCTGGCTCTGGCGATCAGCTTACTGGTTTAGTGCGTATACTATTCTCAATGCTCGAAAAAGGAACACGTCATGGTAAATCACCGCAACCCTATTAATATCAAAGCACTCGATCACGTGGTACTGAGAACGGACAATCTCGACGCGATGCTGCACTTTTACCGAGATATATTGGGGTGCCCGATAGAACGTGAGTTACCTGATTTAGGCTTAACCCAACTGCGTGCAGGATTAGCAATCATTGATTTGGTGATGGTCGACAGTGAGCTTGGGAAGTTGGGAGGTAAATCGCCAAGCCAAGATGGACGCAACCTCGACCATTTCTGCCTGCAAATTGCGCCTTTTGAAGAGTCTGAGTTGCTTGAATATCTCCATCAACATAACGTCTGCGTCGAAGAGTTCGCCGAACGATATGGTGCTCAGGGCTTTGGGCGATCTGTTTATATCAATGATCCAGAAGGCAATGTGGTGGAGCTTAAACCTCAAAAAGATTGCCAGTAAAATACATCGTTAAACGCAACTAAATGAGTGAAGAAAAATGACCGCTATTTATCTGATTAATGGGGACATTACCAAAGCAAAGGTCGATGCCATCGTCAATGCAGCCAATACACGTATGTTAGGCGGCGGCGGTGTAGATGGTGCGATTCATAAAGCCGCGGGGCCTGAACTACTGCGCGCGTGCTATGACATGGAAGAAGTCAATGGAATACGTTGCCCATGGGGTGATGCTCGAATTACAGCTGCTGGCCAGCTAAATGCTCGCTTTGTCATTCATGCCGTTGGCCCAGTTTATAACAAATTTTCTGACCCTAGGGCTGTTTTAGAATCAGCTTACCAACGCGCACTAGACTTAGCGCTAGACAACGATTGCCAAACCGTTGCACTACCAGCTATCTCATGTGGCATATTTGGTTATCCGCCTCACGAAGCCGCAAAAATTGCGTTGGCAGTTTGTCACCGAAAAGAGTACCAATCGCTTAGTTTGTACTTCTATTTATTTGGTGAAGAGATGCTTGATATATGGCAACAAGCACAGCATAACTTCTCTCAATAAAACAAAAAAACCGAACAGTTTTCACCGTCCGGTTTGATCTTATTGAGCCTAATTGAAAAGAGTTAAGCAGTTGCAGATGCTAGGGGGGTCATCTGCAACGCTCAAATCTTCACGCTGTAAGTAACAAGCTAGCCTTACTTGCCTACAAAGCCGTTGTACAACATGTATAGGTGTGCGGCACTCCACGAGAAGTTGTTTGCACCTTGTACTGCGCCAGTTTCAGGGTTGTAGTTTTCCTGAATTGGTGTGGTTTCAGTCAGTCCTTGTGCGTTTTGGAATAGCTTATCCACCATTTGACGCGCTTCTACACCGTAACCGTAGTTGTCCATACCACGTACACCAAAGTAGAACTGATCCAGCCACACACGACCACGCCAGTAAATATCAGGACCGTAAGCCGGGTTATCCATTGACGCTGTACCTAGCGGGATCTTAGGCGAGTTAAACTTGCTGGTATCGAGCATATTCTTCACCACTTTATCTGCGTGCTCTTGCGTCGCGGCATTGTTGAATAGCGGTGACCAACCCTCAGGTCCCATACCACGCTTCACCAGCACAGGGCCTGCACACTGGTTGCTCAGGCCGCCAGGTACCACTTCAATATCGTAGTAGAAGCCTGTCGCTTCGTCGAACATACAGCGGTTGATGTACTCTTTGGTGTCTTCTGCTTTAGCTTTAAACTCCGCCGCTTTATCTGCTTTACCTAGTACTTCTGCAATTTGCGATAGGTACAGGTTGTCAGAGTACCAGTACGACGCTTGGTCAACCGATTCCTGCATTAGCGAGTAACCAGATAGATTGTTTGAATCATCCGTGTTCTCGTTGAATTTCACTTCCCAATCTTTCTTCGCCTGAGCCAGTTTATCCATGTTCACAGCCGAATCATCACGGTAAGTCACAACAGAACCATCTGTACCCATTACCATGTCGTAGGTGTTGTCGAAACCGTTGGTATTGTGTGCGTAGCGCCCCATTTGGTCGATCACTGCAGCTTCATCTTGAGTTGGCAACTCAGACATACCTTGAAGGTTGTCAATGGTGTCGATAAAGCCAAATACCCCTGCGTTGTCACGGCCAGATTCCCAACCCGCAGCCACTTTCGCAGGGATGCTCATCGCAGTGTAATCACCAGACGTTAGTAACTCGTTGTACTTCTCGATACCCGTTTCACCAATCCAGTTCGCACCACTCGCTTCATCTTTGTAATAGAACTTCATATCATCGATTGAAGCATCTGATCCCCAAGATCCATCGTTCAGATCCTCTTCAAATACAGTGTGAATTGGGTCTTTTGCTGCACCGTATTCAGGGATGCCGTTTTTGTTTGTATCGCGAGCACGTAGCCACCAATCGTGGAATGCTACCAATTTCGGATACATCTCTTCTAGCCATTTTTGGGCTTCTTCTGGACGGTTATGCTCATCTTTTAGCGCGGTATAGACTTCCCAAACCGCCCATGCAGCAAGAGATGGCTTAGTATTACGCTCGTTCCAGTTCAGGCCATCAGTCGCTTGAGGGAACACTTTTTTGTACTCCGCCGACATACCTTCCCAACGCTCTGCTGGTAGGTTGTATGTCACTACGTCAAGTAGGTAGCCTTCATCCCAAGGACGAACAGGATCATCAGACTGTATTTGATATTGGAATACAGTGCGGATGTTTTCCATCGCCACATCAGGGTTGAAGTGTGACATTGCGTAAGCTTGCTTCCACGTGTCCCACGGCCAAGTCATGTTACCTGAGAAATAAGGTGCTGTTACCGATGGTGTCACCGTGTCATGATCAATTGCACCCGCTGCACCACGCCAGTTTGCATTAAGTGTTTCCATTGCTTTTACTGCAACGAACTCATGCTCTTTAGAAGCGGCACCGTTGGTCAAACCATTTTTCAGGTACTCTTCCCAACGCATTGCTGACTCATGCATGTAGCCTTTCGGATCTGCCATCACATCATCCAGTTTTGCAAACTCAGAAGCCTGCTCTTTGGTGTTTTGAACGTGAGTGTATGCGGTATATAGCGTGATCTCTTCGCCATCACCAAGAGAAGCTGTTTGCACAAAACCTTTCTTGTCATCATCGATAGTTGATGTTTCTGGCTTGATAGAGCGCGTCACTTCAAACTTAGAGTCACCAGAAGTCAGCAAAGACCAAGAATCACGCACTGCACCAAAAGAGACTTCAACGCCGTTATCAGTCGCGGCAATTTCACGCGAGTAAGTTGGGTAAGCTTCTTCAACGCTGCGCACCGTGCTGTCGCTGTTTTTGTACAGCTGACCGTCGTCGGCGCGGTAATCCGTCATCAACTCACCGTCCCACTCACCTTGAATAGCCAGCTTGTTCGGGTTCTTGATCGTCGTTTTCACAAGAGACGTACGGTCCGTCACAAAACGCATTTCCAGTTCTGCTTCGATACCATCATCACCCGTGTACTTTTGAATCAGCGCGCCAGGTTGTGAGTACGCTTCTGTCAGCTTAAGCGGCATAGCTTCGCCATCCACCGTTAGGGCTAAACGGTCGAAACGTGCAGCCATGAATGACACGTATTCTTCGGTAAGTAGTGCTGTACCACCTAGAGCAATCTCGCCACCTTTGGTATCTAGTGTATGACCATGCCAAGAACCGTTATCGAACATAGGAATGTAGCGAAGATGACCACCATGCAAATCACGCAGTGCCACTGGTACACCTGCACGGTCGATGGTGTTATGGAATTCAGCCGCTTTCAATGGTGCATCCACGTTAGAATCATTATCACTACTGTTGCATCCACTAAGTGTTAGAGCAACCCCGACAGCAATCGCACATAAAGAAGTCTTAAAGTGCATGTTATATCCCTCATTTATTGGCTTTTGGTCCTGATCAGGCGAAAAAAGGTCGAGACGTGCCCTGCCGAGTTTCGATGATGAAGATTCAGCCTTATTTATTTCACTTTTGGATTTGAGAAGAGATCGATTAATTTGTCTCTTCTTCGTTTGACTTATTTAAATAACAAGTCATTAATTTTGGATAAAAATGGGTCTTTGATGCATTCTTATCAAATTGCACCCACTTAATATAAATTCTTTAATTTATGGCAATAACACCACTATTTATCGTTCGCCATCGATATGGCTTTTAATAACTCACCGTCAATGTTTGGAATGGTATCTGAGAGAAAAATTTGGTTACCTGGCGTGTAGGTCATCAATACATTTCTCAGCCGTTTACTGCCTTCCCCACTCTTGTTCTGTACATCAAACTCAATCAGCTTGTTGTATACCTCGTTAGCCAGTTTCTCTTCTTGTTCTTCAGTAATGGCAATGCGTCCCATGCAGATTGGTGGTCGTACGTCATGACTAAACACTTCGTCTCGAAAACGCTTAGCAAACAAAGTATCAAGTTTTGAGCCTTCCTCGAAAATAAAGCGACCTTGCTCTTTAAAGCGATATTGATCGTCACCTTTTAGCTCGATATAGCCCATCATTTCTAGGGCTCTTAAATACAGCGTCAGTGATGTATGTGTAAGCTGGTATTTACTTGCAATATCGTGCAATGACGATTCCTTGCGACGCAACAAATATAAGAAATCAAACAAATATGGATACTGATTAAATATCTCACTATTAATATCCGTAATGAATTGCTCGTTCTCTTGTTGAAGTTGTTTAGCCCGCATAGATAGTTCGACTAAATCCGTATCTAAATGAGTAGCAAACGAGAGTATTTTATCCAACCCAAGCGACGTGTTATGAAGTTGTCTTTTGATGGTTGATAGAGGAATCCCCATTCCAGCAGAGAGATCGGAATAACAAATCCCTTTCTCTTTTATTTTTTCTCGTAAAGCAGCAAGTAAATACGTTGCAGAATTATTCATCTAACAATGCCTGTTTATTTTTGTCAGCATCCCTGATGATATATTCAAGAGAGTCCTACTCTTGTGATGCCGGTTCCAAATATTTCCAGCATTCTTTATTAGTTAAACTTGTTTCAATAATGAGAATTTTACCTCTTATTAACTGAACAAGTTTTACTCATCAAGACTAAGTCTTAGCCATTATGTTTAAGCTGTCTTGGTATGACGATGAGTATAATTGTTTTGATGCGTAAAATTAAGTTAGCTGTGTTTTTTAGTAAAATTTTTCTATTAAAAGGCTATTTTATTAGGTGGGAGGTATCAAAAATTTATACCCAAAAAATTAGTCACGCGAGAGATCACAGAAAAATAGTGATTGACTGGCATTATAATAAATAAATGACCAGTAAATATCTTGTTATAAGGAGCAAGAGACTTGGTTAAATAGACAGGAACATTATTGAAGCATCGTCATATTATACCCCTCTTTTTCTAGCTTGGTCACATATTTTTCTACTTCTAAAACCTTTATATCCATATGCAACATTAAGAGCACTCTTTATATAGCTAATGAGAACAAGGCGCTCTATATTTGGGGACACTCCCAATAAGGCGTATGATAGAAGTTAGGTTTCAAAGGTAGGTTCCTTTCCTTCATCAGTCTGGTGAGGGTGAACGCAAGGAGAAAGTTATGGTGACCTGTAGCCAATATGATGTAATTGAAATCGCCTGTATGTTTAAGTTACCTGTTGAGATTACGTTGAAAAATGGAGAGACGCACCAAGGTAACGCATTCGATACCGGCTACGACATGGAACGACAAGAATGTTTGTTTTTGGAAATAGAGGGGGAGCGGACTTCGTTCCCAACTGAGCAGTTAATCGCAATGAGAGCACTCAAAGACAACCCGCATTTTAGCGAAGTGACCTTCGGTTAATGGCCCTCTATCTCTTACTACGAACAAGACTAAAAATAAGCAGATACAAAAAAGCGCCCTTAACTGGTGGAGTTAAGGGCGCTTTTACTTATCTCTAAAGGTTTACCTTGAGCGGATAAATATCAGCATCGGCATCATGATAACGAACATCACCCCAACCAACTGGAAGGTATGCACAAAGGCTACCATCTGCGATTGTTGATGAAGCATGTTCTGATATTGCTCTAACGCCGCAGGATCGGTGACCGCTAATCCCTGTTTTGCAGCCCAATCATGCAACACTGGGTTATAAGGGTTAAAACCTTCACCTAGTGCATGCCATTGCTGCTGACTATCGCGATACTGATACGTAGTTGCAACGGAGATACCAAATGAGCTGCCGATAGTGCGGAACAAGTTGAAGATACTCGCCCCCGCTACCGACTGCTCTTTTGGCAACGTCATATATGCCAGCGTTGACAAAGTCGAGAAGGTCAAACCTAAGCCCATACCTTGAATCATGCTTGGCATCACGATCCAGAAAGTGTCGATTTCGGTCGAGTATAACGTCATCAAGTAGCTGCCGATCCCGATGCAAGTTAAGCCAAAAACAATCTTCAATCTTGGATCGAATTTTGGATTAATCACGATAACCAATATCAACATACAGGCAGACGCTAACCCCCTTGGAGCCATCAACATACCCGTTGTCGATACTGGATAGTTCAACAAGCTCTCAAGCAACATTGGCTGTTGGGTGGTCAAACCAAACATCGCCATCGAGACGACTGCGATCATCAAAGACGATACCATGAGGTTTTTATCTTTGAGTAGCCACAGCGGCGCAATGGGACTCTTGGTCTTCCAACTTCGGTAGACCCACATGATTAACCCCATGATCGCAAGTAGTGCTGCGGTTTGGATAATGCGTGAGTTGAACCAGTCTTCGTCGTTACCTTTGTCGAGCACAAACTGCAGCGCTCCCACCCCGAGCGCCATGTAACCGATAATCCACCAGTCGAAGTTCGGTTTCGATTTGTTACTGATGTGGATGTAGCGATAAATCAGCGCAGCACACACCAAACCAAATGGCAAGTTAACGTAGAAGATCCAACGCCAGTTGATGTTATCGGTAATCACACCACCCACTACTGGGCCTAAAATAGGACCCAGCAAGATACCGATGGAGAAGATCGCCATCGCCTTGCCTTTTTGTTCTGAAGGGTAAATCTGAACCAACGTCGATTGCGCCAGTGGAATAACCGAGGCACCGAATGCGCCCTGAATAATACGGAATATCACCATCTCTTCGAGTGAGCCTGCTTGGCCACAGAAAGCACTGGCAATCACAAAGCCAATCACCGCCACCAGCATAACTTTACGTTCACCAAAACGTGATACCCAGAAGCTGGTCATCGGGATAAAAATCGCCTCTGCCATACTGTAACCGGTCAGAACCCACGTGATTTGGTCTGCCGTTGCACCCAACGCTCCCATCATGTGCGAAAGCGACACGTTGGCAACGGTCATGTCGATCAGCACCATGATGGCAGAAAGCATCACGGCGACGGTGGCGACACCCCGTTTGTCTGCCGTAATTTCGTTACTCATTGTGCGTTACTTTTTAAATCAACAGTGACTTCAGAACTCGCACCCACACGCAATTGTGGCGTACCTTCAGGTGCCTCTAAGGTTAAACGTACAGGGAAGCGTTGTTTGATTTTTACCCAGTTGCCGGTTGCGTTTTCTGGTGGCATCAATGAGAAAGACGTACCGCTCGCTGGCGACAGTTCTTCAACTTTCGCATTCCAAACTACGTCTGGATACATGTCGATCACCACTTGCGCGCGCATGCCTGCTTTGATGTGAGTTAAGTCAGTCTCTTTGAAGTTTGCGCGTACCCAGTAGCTGTCTTTAATAATCACGGGAAATAAGGTCTGACCAATGCCAACAACCGAACCTACATGGGTGTTGATTTCACCCGCTATACCATCGACCGGAGAAGTGATATCGGTGTAGCTTAAGTTCAATTCTGCTTGTGCCAATTGTGCCGCTGCTTGTTGAACAACCGCCGCCTCTGCGCCTTCTTCACCACGGTTTGCGATCGCTTTTTCTACCGTTGCACGCGCTTGTTCTAGGCCTGCTTGCGCATTAGCGAGTTTGTTCTTCGCGGTGTCGAGATCTTGGTCAGACGCTAATTTGCGTTTCACTAACGAGTTAGTGCGTTTGTACTCCAGCTGTGCTTCTGTCAGGTTCGAACGGGAGGCATCCAAACCTGCCACAGCTTCGGTCACTTGCTTATCAGCCACATCGTGCTGTTGAACCGCCAATTGGTATGCAGCTTTGGCTTGTTTTACCGCCAATAAGTAAGGACGAGAATCAATCTTCAGCAGCAAGTCACCTTTATTGATGACTTGGAAATCTCTCGCTTCTACTGATACCACTTGACCTTTAACCTGAGGTGCAACAGATAGGATTTTTGCTCTTACATATGCATCTTCCGTACTCGGGTGACTGTCAGAATATTGCCAAGACCAGTACATCGCACCAAAGGCGATCGCACAAACGAGAAGAAAAAGGATTTTGGTCAGTTTGGATTTCGAAGAAGATTTCTTCGCGATATCATCGCTCATTTATATTGTCCAAGTGTTCAATTTTGTGATCAGTGTAGGATTTTTCTATTTTCGGACAATAAGATGATCTGCAAGGTTAAGATCCAATTTTGAGCGTTGAAAATTTGCTCAGATGGTGCGCAAAGATATTCACACCCAAAGCATTGAATAGGTCAATAAAGTAACGATACGCCCTATAAAAATGGCAAATATTATGATTAACAAAAAGCCCCGTCAGTCTTAGCTCTAACGGGGCTTTGTGGCTATTTATCCCTAACTATCAATGTGCTGTGGCAAGCTGCATTGTCAAACGTCGACGTTGCAACCAAATCACGACACCAAACAGCAACATTGCCGGAATCCACATCCACTCTTTGCGATAACGCTCGACTGGCACACGCACATCGACAATTTGTTGGTCGAACTGCAATCCCGCCGCCTCTGCTGGACTAGCAAAGCTGACAATATCGACTAGGGTTTGCTCACCTTGCTGATAAGTCACTATGCCAAGTGCGTCCAACTTGTCTTGCCCGGTTTCCCCTTCAGGAACCGAAAACAGCACCGAGAACTCACGCATCTTACCTACCGCATCTTCACCATGGATACGCATTCTTAGTACACCGCCCTCTTCAAGCGGCTCAAGCGTTTGTGCCAGCTGAGCTGGATTGCTCGATTGGTACGGATCCACCACCATGTCGATCCAGAATCCTGGACGGAACAAGGTAAATGCCACGAGCAGCAGCAACACGCCCTCGTACCAACGGTTACGAGTCAGGAACCAACCTTGCGTCGCCGCTGCGAATATCAACATCGCAATGGTAGAGATAATAAAGATGGCGATGCCGTGCGCCCAATCCACGTCAATCAACAACAAATCCGTATTGAAGATAAACAGGAACGGCAAAGCTGCGCTTCTTAAACTGTAGTAAAACGCGGTTAAGCCCGTCTTGATTGGATCCCCTTTCGACACCGCCGCAGCAGCAAACGAAGCCAAACCCACTGGCGGCGTTACATCCGCCATGATGCCGAAGTAAAACACAAACAAGTGCACCGCAATCAATGGCACAATCAAACCGTGTTGTTGACCCAGCGTGACGATAACAGGTGCTAGCAAGCTCGATACCACGATGTAGTTCGCCGTGGTTGGTAAGCCCATGCCTAGAATCAAGCTCAATACGGCGGTAAGCATCAGCATGAGTAGCAAGTTGCCCATCGACAACATCTCAACCAAATCAGCCAAGACTAAGCCAACACCCGTTTGCGATACCGCACCAACAATTACGCCTGCGGTGGCCGTCGCGATACCAATGCCGATCATGTTACGCGCGCCAGCAATCAAGCCTTCACGCAAATCAATACAACCGTCTTTAAAGTTGCCGTAATCGTGTTTGCCGTCTTTACGCATCCAAGTCAGCAAAGGACGTTGAGTCAGAACGATCACCACCAGAATCACGCTGCCCCAAAAAGCAGACAACCCCGGAGACAAGCGCTCGATCATCAAACACCACACCAACACCACCACAGGCAGTAGGTAGTGCAAGCCAGACAACAAGACTGCGCGCGTATTTGGTAACTGTTCTAGCGGAGCATCTGGATCTTCTTCTGGTAGTGGCTCATTACTTGCGGCGACTTTTAGCAGCGCCAAGTACACCACCGCAAGAATCAATGCCATTCCCGGTAGAACAAAGTCACCCAATACCGGCTTCAACCATCCTAAACCATAGTAGACCGCCATCGACAAACCAGAAATCAACACCGCACCAAATGCAAAACCCGTGAGTCTTGCTAGCCAAGGTTTTGAACGTGCAGCATCAATTGGCTGCATGCCCAACTTGAGCGCTTCTAGATGAACAATATAAAGAAGGGCGATGTAAGAAATTGCGGCAGGTAAAAATGCGTGCTTAATGATCTCTACATAAGGGATGCCGACGTATTCCACCATCAAGAATGCTGCGGCGCCCATAACAGGAGGCATGATCTGCCCATTCACCGATGACGCCACTTCCACCGCACCCGCTTTCTCAGGAGAGAAGCCGACTTTGCGCATCATCGGAATGGTGAACGTACCTGTAGTCACTACGTTGGCGATGGACGAGCCCGAAATCAAACCCGTTAAGCCCGACGCAACAACCGCAGCTTTTGCAGGGCCACCACGCAAGTGCCCCAACATGCTAAATGCCAATTGAATGAAGTAGTGCCCTGCTCCAGCGCGTTCTAACAACGCACCAAACAGAACAAACAAGAATACAAAGCTGGTCGACACGCCAAGTGCAATACCAAACACACCTTCTGTAGTGATCCACTGGTGGTTAGCCAACGCATCCAACTGCACGCCTCGGTGGGACAATAAACCCGGCATGTATGGGCCTGCCAAGCTGTAGCCGATAAACACCAGCGCAATCACAGGCAATGCTGGGCCCAATACTCGACGCGCCGCTTCTAAAAGCAAAGGCAAACCAATCAACGCGGTAACAAAGTCTTCCGTGGTTAAGCTGCCCGGACGTTGTGCTAGTGCTTCGTACATAACAAACAAGTACAGCGAAGAGGCACAAGCAATCAAACCCAACATGATGTCGAAGGCAGGAACACGGTCGCGCGGGGAGCGCTTAAAAGCGGGGAAGACAAGAAAGGCAAGCAACAAGGCAAAGCCAAGGTGAATAGCGCGCGTTTCGGTGTCGTTCATCACACCGAAGCCAACAATAAAGGGCAGCGGAGACGCTATCCAAAGTTGAAACAGAGACCAGAGTAACGCCAAACCCACAATCAGCTTTTCCATGATTCCGGTTGGCAGGCGAGCACCCACATCTTGGGCAATAAGTTCTTCTGCCGACAGCTCACTCGGATGCGTGTCAGCATGGGACGTGGAGATCGTCTTATCCATAATTTTCTCACAAACAACAGAGAAGCAAGCGCTGCGAACCCATCACAGCGCTTGCTAAAAATTGAAGGTTCTAAGAGTTACTTACAACCAGCCGCGCTCTTTGTAGTAGCGCACCGCACCCTCATGCAGTGGTGCAGACAGACCCACTTCAATCATTTCTGATTCTTTCAGGTCTTTAAATGCTGGATGCAGACGCTTGAAGCGGTCTAGGTTGTCGAACACAGATTTCGTCAGTTGGTACACCAACTCAGGATCGGTTTCTGCTGTGGTTGAGAGCACCGCTTTGCCGCCGATAGATGGCGTATCGTTCGGGTTGCCACGGTACATTCCGCCCGGAATGGTTGCTTTGGTGAAGTAAGCACGCTCAGCAAGTAACTTGTCGATTTCAGGACCAGTCACTGGTACTAGCACCGCATCCGTTGTGGTTGAGGCTTCTTGAATCGCGCCGTTTGGGTGGCCGACAAAGTAGCTCATTGCATCGATGTTGTTGTCACTCATTGCAGAAGCTTGTTCTGCTGGTTTTAAGTCGGACACCAAACTGAATACTTCTTGCGACCAGTCTTTCGCTTGCATCACTTGTTCAAACGTATCACGTTGACCAGAACCAGGGTTACCAATGTTGACGCGCTTGCCTTTCAAGTCGTCGAAATTGATGATGCCTGCGTCTTTACGCGCAAGAATAGTGAACACTTCACTTTGTAGTGAGAAAACGGCACGAATGCCCGTCATAGGTTGGTTATTTTGGAAAGGAGCCACACCTTCTAGGGCTTTGTACTGGTGGTCTGACTGCATGATGCCGAAGTTGTACTCGCCACTGCGCAAACCATTGACGTTTGCCACGCCACCACCACTGGCTGGTGCATTACATTTAATGCTGTGGTCTGCAGCGCCGCGGTTGACGAAACGACAAATCGACTGGCTTGCAACGTAATAAACGCCCGTTTGACCACCCGTGCCGATAGTAATAAATTCCTCTGCCGCACTTATTTTCTCACTGTACGAGAACAGTGAAACTGCCGAAGCAAATACTGCAATGAGTGTGGTTCCTTTCATTTTAAGTTCTTCCTGTCTATCGATTGAAAAATAAAGACATTTTTCTCAGCTAAAGGCAGCAAAACCCAAAAATACTCGTGTAAAAATCCATACTTTACGAGCAATTTTCCTTAGTCAGCCAATCCTTAGCTTCATTTTGTAATTTTTATTTCCGTATTAGATTAATAATTAACCGAACACTTCCAATCGAATTTATCAGAACAATTTCAAAACCTAGCTATGGTAAATTTGCGCCTTTCTCAGCAATTGAGAATTAACAGAAAGTTCATCTTTTAAGCCATGCGTTTACAAATGCCAAAATGGAGCATCACTGGCGTAGTAATATGAGGAAAGAAAACAGATATGAGGAAGGAAAAGAAACCCAGAAAAGATAGACAAAAAAGAGGGGCAATCCCCGCAACTGCCCCTAAAAGTCATGCCAATAATATTATTGTTCTTTTGCTACTGCTTGTTCTTAGAACTTGTAACCGCCACTGATCATGAACACCCAAGGGTTGATCTTCACATCAGTTTTTTGTGCTGTGCCACCAAACTTGTACGTCGCTTCTGTTTCAATGTTTGCATACCATGCAGATGCGTTTAGAAACCAGCTTTCGTTGATCATGTAATCAACACCCACGTTAGCCGCTAGGCCAAATGAATCATCCAATTTGAGATCCGTAAGACCTACATTTTTCGCCTTGCTGTTGAAGCCTTCGTCAAAAAACATGGTGTAGTTTAGACCTGCACCCACGTAAGGGCGGAACTTACTTTGTGCATCGCCAAAGTAGTATTGCACCATAAACGTTGGCGGAAGGTGCTTAGTATCAGCAATGTTACCTAAGCCGAGCAAATCAGTAGAAATGTCATGACTAAATGGCGTCGCTGCTAATACTTCTAAGCTGATGTTGTCGGTAAACATGTAGCCAAACGTCAAACCTAGTTGAGTATTTGAATCTACTTTAAGTTCTTCTTGAGAACCTAGAATTTTGTCACTGCTGTCGTTTGGCACAACCGACGCAGCACCGACACGTAATACAAAATCACCTTCTTTGTGAGCTAATACTTGAGGTGATACTAACGCAGCAACCACTGCTAGACTGCAGATTGTTTTTTTCATTGTTATTTCCTTTTGTAGGGCTTATTAGTTTTTATATTCTTGAGCTGCGCGCAATCTAGCACATAGAAACCCTACTTTTTTGATGGAAATCAATTTGTAAAAAATATGACTTTTTCGTATACAAAACCGCCATACCGATCAACAAATCATGCAAATAGGACACAATCCTGTAATGCAAATTGTGCGTGTGAGAAGAGTGCATCGCACTTCAAAAAGTATTTCTCTTGTAAGCCTCTGTACTAAACAAAACTTTTTTCTGAATAGACTCGTTTTATTTTTGAAAAACCTAAGCCTTAAAACGCCAGTTTGACCGCTTAAATTGGCGATTTTCGGCCTTTGTAAAGCATTGAAATACAACAAGTTATATTTCTGGAAAATCATTCACTTAGAGTGGTAGTCTGCTTCCAACGAACAAAGAAAAGATAAATAGCCATGATTAAGACCGATCTCACTTTCGAACAGGAAGACTTTTCTCACCAAGATTTGCAAAACGCCACTTTTGAAAACTGCCGCTTTTATCAGTGCAATTTCGACCATGCTGATCTCAGTGATGCAAAGTTTATTGATTGCCGCTTTATCCAATCGAGCGACATAGAAGGCTGCAGTTTCCGCTATGCCAAACTCAAAGATGCAAGTTTCAGCAACTGTATGTTGGCCATGTCTCAGTTCAATGGTGCAGACTGCGTCGGCATCGAACTGCGTAAGTGTGATTTGAAAGGCGCAAACTTTCAAAGTGCTAACTTCGCTAATCGTGTCAGCAACACTGTGTTCTTTTGTATCGCTTACATTACGGGCTGTAACTTGGCTTACACCAACTTTGAGCGTGCATTAATCGAGAAATGCGACCTGTTTGAGAACCGATGGAACGGCGCCAATCTGATGGGCGCAAGCTTTAAAGGCTCTGACTTATCGAGAGGAGAATTCAGTCGAGAACAATGGGGCAGCTTTAATATAGAGGAGAGCGATCTTACCCACGTCGATTTAGAAGGCTTGGACATTCGCCGCGTCTCTTTATACGGTGTTAAGATCTGCGACTGGCAGCAAGAACAACTGCTCACACCATTTGGACTGATCGTTATTTAGGAAGCGCTATGAATCTGTTTAAAGACCTGCCCAGTGATCTGAGTGAAGAAGTGTTCGAAGATTTACTCACACATAAACAACTGCGCATCGAGCGTATTGTCTCAAAAGGGCAAACCACGCCAGAGGGCGAATGGTACGATCAAGAAGAACATGAATGGGTATTGGTTCTACAAGGCGCAGGCGAACTGACTTATGAAGATGGTTCTGTAAAACGTTTAGAGACGGGCGATCACGTCAACATTCCTGCCCATACCAAGCATCGCGTGAGCTGGACTGATCCCGAGCAAGAAACAATTTGGCTGGCGGTTTTCTACCGCTAGATTTTCGACTTCCGTGTTATTCCGAGGAACAAGTTAAGAAAAACGGGGAAAAGAAATACTAACTTTCCCCATGTGCGCAATAAAGGGTCTAGGTGAAGCGCAAAAGAAATTGAAGTCATGGCCTCTGAGCGAGTCTCCCAACTGTTACTCAGAAATAGATCTGACCATGACTTCAATAATTCATAAAAAACTATTGGATTGAGAGGGTGTTCTGTTTGCGATTGTATTCAAATAGTTCACGATGAGAGATAACATCATGATTCTGCCATCCATCATAGGTGCTGCTCCCTTTCTCCAGTCGTACAGTATCCCCATTTAGCTCGATGGAGACTTGTTCAAGCTGACTTTTCCCATCAACTTCCTTACTTTCAAAACGGAGTTGGTAGGAATCGCTACCTTCAAAGTAATGTGCTCGGTACAACTCGCCAAATATCTCTAAAGAGACACCCTCGGCGTACACAACGAGAGCAATGTCAGTATCAGCCTCACTCAAATAGTACTCACTTATTCCTTTTCGTGATTCGATGATATTTGCCGAATACTCTAAATGAGCCACCTGTTGATTTGTGGAGACATAAATGACGTCTGGTGTAATACGCATCAACTGATAACCCATTATTGACGCACTTACTGTGTCTCCGACTTCAGGGACTAACTGCCCCAAGTGAATAAGATCTCTTGCGTTAAAAGACCACAAAATATTGGTTGTGATCTGATCGATGGTAAATGTAACCTTCCTCGATAAGTTCTCAACTTCCCAACCTCGTACGTCCAAGCTGATGGCATCAGTAATTGAAGCAGTCAGAAACTCCACGGACTGCAATTCATAATTCGCACGAGGATCGCGAAAGTTATCTAACTTTTCTGTTGTAAAACCATCATCATCACAACCGGTCACGACTAACGCACATATTATGGAGAACCACAGTTTTCGCATCCATTTCTACCCTATAACGAATTGAAGTCGGGCAGGAGTGTATCTTCTGATCTCGTCTTGAGTTGTAAGCGTATGTAATCTTGATTATTACAAATGGGTAAAAGTAATTTGATAATCGAGAGGATTATCATTCTAGAAGTCATCAATATACTAGCCGTACTCCACAACTACCGAAGACGAATGATAACAATGAGCTGGTTTTTCTTACTTTTAGGCGTGGGCGCAGAAGCCCTTTCACATGTAGCACTTAAGGCAACCGATGGTTTCAGCAAACCACTACCTGCAACGCTTGTTTTACTGGGGCACTTGGCTGCATTCGTTTGTTTAGCCCAAGCAATGAAAGGGGGTATGCCCGTTGGTATTGTTCACGCACTTTGGGCAGGACTCGCTATTGTGTCTGTCACCTTAATTTCTCAATTGGTGTACCGCCAACATATGGATACCAGCTTGTGGATTGGCATGGCACTTATCGCTGCGGGCGTGATGGTGATAAACTTCTCCCACGGACACGCACATTAAACCATAAGGCAACAGATTGTCAGACTCTCGAAAGCCCGCTTTAGCACTGTTTGATTTTGATGGCACCATCACTGACGAGGACATGTTTAGCGCATTCCTTCACTATGCAGTCTCTGGCCCGCGTAAGTGGTTCGGGAATGTGGTGATCATGCCATTTTACGCCCTTTTCAAGACTGGAATTATTCCGGCAAAACGAATGCGACCTATCGCCAGCTTTATTGCTTTTTCAGGGCGCAGTACCGAACAAGTCAGTGCTTTGGGGGCACAATTCGCACAAGAGGTGATCACTCAACACATTCGTCCCGAAGCTCAAGCCCGACTGGACTGGCATCAAACACAAGGTGATACCATTGTCGTGGTTTCTGCTTCACTTAACGCCTACCTAAGCCCTTGGTGTAAAAGTCTGGGTTATCAATTACTTTGTAGCGAATTGCTTGGCGATAGCAAACAAATTAGTGGCTTCTACTTGAGCGGTGATTGCAGCTTGAGTAGAAAAGTGGAACGTGTCAAAGCCGCTTTTGATTTAAACAAGTATCAAGCGATATATGCGTATGGCGATACTCATGAAGATATCCCAATGCTCAAACTAGCAGACCATAGGATGATGAACTGGCAACCTTGGCTTCCCGATAGTCTGAAAAACAAAAGTGTATAATCAGAAGCAAGAAACCCTTCTCTATCTAGAAGGGTTTTGCTATTTGGAATGGAAATAAATTAGCGCCAAACGCCCCATTCACCCGTGGTACCAGGCTCTTCGCCACGCGTCCACCATTGTGCTGTCCATTCACGACCGTTGTGCGTCACAACATCACCTTGGTTGTAAATAGCATCTTTGCTCCAAAGATTGGTCGGCTCAACTGGTGGTGTGGTATCACCTTTAATCAATGACAGCGCATAACTAAAATTGACATTCGGCGCCAGTACTTGGTTCGCGTAGATATTATTAGTATCGAACATGTAATGTTTCATCGCTTCATGCCAAATGCCTACGTACCAATCGCCCGTTTGTTGTGAGTTAAATTGATCCGCTAACTCTGCTGCCCACGTTGTGGTGTTGTTTGCACTGATGGCAAGCGAAAGATCAACGATCTCAGAGCCTGTTGCACTAAAGGTACGGAAACGTACGGTATCGCCCAATTCAACAGGACCAAAACCTTGCGCCACAAAATAGCCTAAAGAAGTCAGGTTGTTTGCCGGATCAGTTGGTTCGACTGGGTCAGTCGGAGGTATTGTCCCATTTCCGCTTAACGTAATATCACTACAGTTGTAGAAACCCTCACCCGCGACATCAATACGCTGCCAACGGGTATAAAGAATGGCATCACCTGAGCGATCGGCTGGGAAGGTCACTTGAATTCGATAACGTTTTTCGGCATCAACATACACATCACCCGCGGTATCAATCAGTTCTAAATCATTCCAAGTAAGAGGCTGTGTATCATCATAAGTTGGTTTGGAAAGATAAAACTCCCAATAAGATGGGTTATGTGGCGCTTTACCAAAGAACACCATCTCAATTTGGTTATTGGTATCTAGCGTTACATTGGTACGCTGCCAGTTTGACGATGGGATATTTAAACCTTTCTTAGCAGCATCACCCGCCGAACAAAGCTCACCGTCACGTACGATAGCTTTTACATGGGCCATATCGCGGTAATTTGGCACATTCGCGGCAATTTCACTGCGCTGCACAAATGGGTATGCACCCGATTCGTCATAAGCCGCCTGACAAGCTTGGTTTGGAATTTCATTGGTCCAAAATCCGCCATCTAAATAACAGGTGTTTTGGCGTGCGCTTGGAAACTCGACCCAGCCATGGGCATTGACATTAAAAGAGCTTAAAGCCGCGACTGCGCCCAAGCTCACCAGAGGGAGGGTTACGTATGATTTCATCATTCATCCTTAAATTTGCTGATTCACTACTCGCGAACCAAGTCGCGATGTAGCAAAGCTAGCAGGATGAGATTATTTAGACGGTGAGAATTAATGCTGGCTGTGTCAGATTGCTGGCTTCTTTCCAGCATTCAATGTTAACCACCACCATACTCGACGTAGTCTTTCGACGCACTTCAAATATACGTACTACAACAATGGGTAGCCTAACGTTGGTCCTTCGGAGTATCCATCACTACCATCGTCGTGATCGCTTTAACATGTTCACACTCCCCTAGCACATCGGCATGAAAAGCTTTATAAGATGCCAAGTCTTGAGTTTCAACTCGTAGCAAGTATTCGTTCGCGCCAGTGATGTTATGGCACTCCACAACTTCATCAACAAAGCGGACGTGATCTTCAAAACCAAGCTGAGCCTGCTTCGAGTGGGATGCTAAACCAATCGATACATAAGCGACAAAACCAACGCCCATTTGCTGGTTATCCAACACCGCACGGTAACCTTTGATCACCCCCTTACGCTCCAAATCTTGCACTCGACGTAAAGTCGCAGATGGTGATAATCCCACACGTTCAGACAGCTCCACGTTGGAGATTCTTCCGTCCAATTTCATTACTTGCAATATTCTTTCGTCAAACCTATCCATGGTGCTCTTTTATTGTTTAATGGGCGTATTTTAATCAAATATAAGCACAAAATTGATAGCAGTTCTACCTATCATTGTTCTCGACCGGTCAGAAAATGTAATCCTTTGCCCCAATGAGTGGCAGTAACAAAAATTCAGGAACACACTATGGAATATCATCAACTTGGAGCGTTGGCGCTATTTGCGTTTGTCTCGACCTTCACACCTGGCCCGAACAACATCATGCTTATGACCTCGGGCGCTAACGTCGGCTTTAAACGCACTATCCCTCATATGTTAGGTATTACTTTGGGTTTTGCCGCGATGTTGATTTTAGTTGGTATTGGTTTGATGGGCTTATTCCACGCTTACCCAATCACACATCGTGTTCTCAAAATTTTGAGCCTGACGTACTTGTTGTACCTCACGTACAAAATTGCCACCAGCAGTAAAACCGAAGTCAAAGACAATTATCAGCCAATGAGCTTTTTAGGTGCGGTGGCCTTCCAATGGGTGAACCCAAAAGGTTGGTCTATGGCACTTACCGCCATCACGGTTTATAGCAGTGGTGGCTCTTGGCTTGAACTCGCTTTCATTGCAGGTATCTTTTGCTTGGCGAACTTACCATCCGTTACTTTTTGGACTGCCGCTGGCATGCAACTTCAACGTTGGTTAACCACATCCAAGCGAATCAAAAGCTTTAACTATTCCATGGCTGCTCTTCTGCTTTTGTCGACTATCCCAATGATATAAATGACAAAAAGCAAGGATAAGTGTGATTTATACCAAGTTTTGGCTAGTCCTTTGTTCGGTAAGTACAAATAATCGCCACTTATAGAGTTGGATTGGGTCATAGTAGCAATGGCAGTGAAAGGAATATTAAAACCATCAAACATAAGCTTTATCGATACATTCGATTTTGGCTTCTCTTTCACTGCTTTGTCGCTTTTCTTTCTTAACCGCGACACCCCAATCATTCTGACCGACAAGCACGATGCTGACAGGTCCGTCACACAAGGAGCGTTATACCATGCGAACTCGCAAGCTCATTCTTGCTACCGCTTTTGGCTTACTCGTCTCGGGTTGTAGCCAAACCTCGACCACCACTATTGCAGAAGTGGTTCCACCAGAATATCCGGTTGATTACTTCTTCCGAAATGCTGAAGTCTCTAGCTACCAAATCTCCCCCGCTGGCGATTACATTTCAATGATGAAACCGTGGCAAGACCGTAAAAATGTGTTTGTTCATCCTGTTGGCAAGCCAGAGGAAGTTAAACGCATTACATCAATTACAGGCCGCGATATCGCTTACCACTACTGGGTTGGTGATGACACCATTATTTACTCCCGCGATACGGGCGGTGATGAAAACTTCTATCTCGTCACGGTCAATGTGAAAACTGGTGAAGAGAAAACCATCACGCCAACGTCTGACGTTGTGGCTTATGTCATTGACACGTTGGAAAACCAACCAGATGACATTCTCCTCTCAACCAACGAGCGGAATCCTCAAGTGTTTGATGTTTATCGTCACAACTTGAAAACTGGTAAGAGCACGCTGGTTGCACAAAACCCTGGTAACGTACGCGACTGGGGGACAGATCACGATGGCAATATTCGATTCATTTCAACCTCCGATGGCGTCAATACAGCAGTACTCTATCGTGATACGGTAGATGAAGAATTCCGCCTATTGAAGAGTCTGACTTTTAAAGAAAACTTCTCTCCCATTTCCTTCACTCCAGACAACAAGAACCTGTATGTCGCTTCTCGTATCACACGCGATAAATCTGCGATCATCGAATACGATGTAAAAGCAAACAAAGAGGTACGCGAGATCTTCTCTCACCCAGAAGTTGACGTGACCAACGCTAGTTACTCTAATGCGCTCAATAAATTAGCGTCTATCTCTTATGTGACAGACAAGCGTCAGTACCATTTCCTTGATAAGGGCTACGAAGAAACCTTTGAACGTCTACAAGAGCAACTACCAGGCGTAGAAATCTCCGTGAATAATATGACTCGTGACGAAAGCAAGATGATCGTCGTAACCTACAGCGACGTCGACCGTCCAAACTACTATTACTATGACAGAAATACTGACACGTTAGAAAAACTGGCAGAAAACGCCCCGTGGCATAAGCCAGAATACATGGCGAAGATGAAGCCAATCACTTATACCGCTCGTGATGGTGAAACCATTCATGGCTACTTAACGTTACCAAAAGGTCGTGAAGCGAAAGACTTGCCACTGCTTGTACTGCCACACGGCGGTCCTTGGGCTCGTGATCACTGGGGCTTCCAACCAGAAGTTCAGTTGTTTGCTAACCGCGGTATTGCCATACTGCAAATGAACTTCCGCGGCTCAACAGGTTATGGCCGTGAGTTCTGGGAAAAATCATTTAAGCAGTGGGGTCAGTCGATGCAAGATGACATTACTGACGGCGTTAAATGGGCGATTGACCAAGGTTACGCCAAAGATGGTGAAGTGTGCATCTACGGCGCATCATACGGTGGCTATGCCACATTGGCCGGTGTGACATTCACGCCAGATCTATACAAGTGTGGTATCGACTACGTTGGCGTTTCGAACCTATTCACCTTCATGGATTCTATTCCACCTTACTGGGCACCATTCCTAGCCATGCTGCATGAACAAGTTGGCGATCCGAATAACCCAGAAGACGCAAAAATGATGAAAGCATACTCGCCAGTGTTCCATGTAGACAAAATCAAAGCACCATTATTGGTTCTACAAGGCGCGAAAGACCCACGTGTTGTGAAGAGTGAATCTGACCAGATCGTGGATGCACTACGTGACCGTGGCGTTGAAGTGGAATACATCGTCAAAGAAAATGAGGGACATGGTTTCCGCTCTCTCGAAAATCGTCTTGATGGCTACCAAGCGATGGATCGTTTCCTGAAAACGCATCTGCTCGAACAAACCCAATAATCCCAATATGGGCACTTCGGTGCCCTTCTTTAATCCTACATTCCTCTCCAGTGTGCAACTAACTGCCTACCTATCTTTTCCCCATCGCCTGTCGTAGGTTCTGCTTACTGAACCTCAATTCACAGTGTAAATTTACTTAAAGACGCTATCTGAAGCAGCAAGATACCGCCAAGCTAGATGAGAAAGATAATAATTATCATATAATTAAAGTGTGAACTAAAATGAAAAAGAAACCACAACCAAAAAGCCTCGTTGTTATCAACACACAAACTGTAACGCCCAACATGCAGCGTATTACCCTGCAAGGTGAGGCACTAAGCAACTTCCCACGAGATTGCGAAAGCAGCTACATCAAGCTGCTGTTCAACAAAACCGGCGGTACGGACATTCAAGGCTTCACTGAAGAGAATCGCCCAGTTATGCGTACCTACACCATTCGCCGCTTCGATCCACAAGCATGCACGATTCAAGTCGACTTCGTACGCCACATCACTCAAGACTTACAATGTGGCTTTGCAGCACGTTGGGCAATGTCGGCAAAAGAAGGTGATAGCATCAACATTGTCGGTCCTGGCAGTATCTCAAATCTAAACACTGAAGCGCACTGGTTCTTTATGGCTGCGGATATGACAGCGTTGCCAGCACTATCAGCGAAGATTCGCACTCTGCCAGAAGACGCAAAAGGCTATGCCGTGATCAGCGTAATTTCTGAAGCAGATATTCAACCTCTAGAAGCACCACAAGGTATGGAGATTCATTGGGTCACCGAACAGCCTTTAGCCGACAAAGTTCGTGAGCTTGAGTGGCAAGCTGGCGAAGCCGCGGTTTGGTGTGCTTGTGAGTTTGACTCCATGCGTGCTCTGCGTCAGTACTTCCGTAATGAAAAAGAAGTCGACCGCGAAAACATCTACATCAGCAGCTATTGGAAACAAGGTGTATCAGAAGACGGTCACAAGGTGATCAAACGAGAAGATGCCGAACAGAATGAGCAGTAATTCCTGTTGGCAACAAAAATAAAAGCCAAGTCGCTTATAGCAACTTGGCTTACTCCACTCATTTAATCTGTCTCTTAGCTCATGTTTTCGGCTAAGAAATCAATCAGCAGACGAACTTTAGGTGACAGGTTTCGGTTTTGCGGATAGAGCGCCCAAATACCTTCTCGGTCATCTCGGTAGTCGGTTAATACTTCCACTAACTCACCGTTATCCAATGCTTCTTGTACGTAATAGTCAGGCAGTTGCACTAAGCCTAAGCCTCTTTTCGCTGCATCCACCAAGGCAAAGCCACTGTTGCATTTAATACGACCAGAAACACGAAGAGACTTCTCGCGCTTTTGCTCTTTGAAGTGCCAATAGTCAGCGGTACCCACCAAGCATTGGTGATGACTCAGTTCAGACAAGGTATGCGGCTCACCAGATCGCTCTAAGTAAGCGGGGCTGGCACACACATACAGCTGACGCGATGATAGTCGCTTGGCGATCAAACTTGAATCTTGCAAACGTCCCAAACGAATCGCCACATCGACACCTTGCTCAATCAAATCGAGCTTTTGGTTAGTAAGAATCAGATCGAGATTTACTTGCGGGTACTTTTCTAAAAACTGGTGCAGCAGCGGAGCAAGATTCATTTCCCCATAGGTCACGGGCGCAGTCACTTTGAGCACACCTTTCGGTTCGGCTTGCATCTGAGTTACTGCCAACTCAGCTAACTCTAACCCTTCCACAAGGTGCTTACACTGTTGGTAATAAAGTTGACCAGCTTCAGTTAACGACACTTTACGCGTAGTACGATGAAGCAATTTCACTGCCAAGCGTTCTTCTAACGCTGATACACGACGGCTGATTTGCGCGACCGATGTTTTGAGCTTATTGGCTGCGCCGGTAAAGCTGTTGGTTTCTGCGACGGCGACAAACTCGCTGACGCCTTCCCAATTCGCCATGGTTTCTGATCCTATGGAATTCTATTTATTGTGTATTCTCACACAAAGTGAAATGCGGAGAAAACCTGTTTAAAAAGGATAGCCGACTAAATGAACCGTCTGTTGTGGCCAAATGATTTTGAGAGAGCATACCATGGTCTCATCAGTGCTGACCCAATGATTCGCGGCAACTTCCATTTTTAAGTTATTGATGGGCTGATAACCACTGGATTGATAAACCGAGGTGAGACCAAACAGAACTGAAAACGCATCGCCTCTTTCTAACGCGTCCTTATGAACAGCCTCAAGCAATATTTTTACTAGCCCCTGCCCCCGTGACCCCGGATCGACGCAGACTTCAGCAATACCACAAATAGGAAAGGATTGATCGTCAATCATGACTTGCTTTTCATGCACAGCAACATGAGCGGCAAGTCTATCGCCATCCCAAAGTAGATAGCGATGACGAGGCATTTCATTGAAATAGCGTTGGGTTTGAAAGATTTTGTCTTGCTCCTTGGTAAAGCAAGTGGACAGCAAAGCTCTTAACTTAGCATCGAGTTCTTGGGTGACTTCATCATCAAGCAAGTATTCAAAGCGCATGATTTACCTCATTTATTTTTCGAAGTTAAAAGTAAACCTTTGAAAACTCACTTACTGAGAGACAGCGCAAATAACAACACCATCGCCTCAACTATTACATATACGTAAAAATCATTTTCAATTTAGCCGGATTATCATTTTTTGTGAAACACCTAAAATGGGCACCAACAAAACGACGCAGCGCAGAGAGAAACACTCAACTACGCTTATGACGTCACTCTACATACTGAGAATATAAAGGAAACATCCAATGGCACTTGAAATCAAACCAGGTCAAACTCACATTAAATCAAAAGCAATGGTTGCATGGGCTGCAGGTGAGCCACTAAAAATGGAAGAAGTTGATGTACAACTTCCTAAGGCTGGCGAAGTTCTTGTTCGCATCGTTGCTACTGGTGTTTGTCACACTGACGCATTCACTCTATCAGGTGACGATCCAGAAGGTATCTTCCCTTCAATCCTTGGCCACGAAGGCGGCGGTATCGTTGAAATGATTGGCGAAGGCGTAACAAGCGTTGAAGTTGGCGACCACGTAATTCCTCTTTACACAGCAGAATGTGGTGAGTGTAAGTTCTGTAAATCTGGCAAAA
Source organism: Vibrio sp. WZ-1 (assembly GCF_052037695.1). Lineage (NCBI taxonomy): Bacteria > Pseudomonadati > Pseudomonadota > Gammaproteobacteria > Vibrionales > Vibrionaceae > Vibrio > Vibrio sp. WZ-1. Next base: position 58,271 of record NZ_JBQEQR010000055.1, read on the forward strand.
CAAACCTATGTCAGGCAGTTCGTGAAACTCAAGGTAAAGGCCTAATGCCAGACGGCACAAGCCGCTTCTCTGTAAACGGTGAGACAATCTTCCACTACATGGGTTGTTCTACTTTCTCTGAGTACACGGTTCTTCCAGAAATCTCACTAGCAAAAGTAAACAAAGAAGCACCACTTGAAGAAGTTTGTCTTCTAGGCTGTGGCGTAACCACAGGTATGGGCGCGGTACTAAACACAGCGAAAGTTGAAAAAGGTGATACGGTCGCTATCTTCGGTCTAGGCGGTATCGGTCTTTCTGCAATCATCGGCGCTCGCATGGCTGGTGCAAGCCGCATCATCGGTGTAGACATCAACGAGAGCAAGTTCGAACTAGCAAAACAACTTGGCGCAACTGATTGCATCAACCCAATGAAATTCGACAAACCAATCCAAGACGTTATCGTGGAGATGACAGACGGTGGTGTTGACTACTCATTCGAATGTATCGGTAACGTAAACGTGATGCGTCAAGCACTTGAATGTTGTCACAAAGGTTGGGGTGAGTCAGTAATCATTGGTGTTGCTGGTGCAGGTCAAGAGATCTCAACTCGTCCATTCCAACTAGTAACTGGTCGCGTATGGCGTGGCTCTGCTTTCGGTGGCGTTAAAGGCCGCTCAGAGCTTCCAGAAATCGTAAACCGCTACATGGCTGGTGAGTTCGGTCTACAAGAATTCATCACTCACACAATGGGTCTACAAGACGTGAACGAAGCGTTCGAATTGATGCACAAAGGTGAATCTATCCGTACTGTTCTTCACATGGATAAATAATCCAAAAATAAAAATAACAGTTCGCGTAATGTGACTGATATTTAAAATTGGCTCTCTTCTCTCGGGACACGTTTTCTTTTGGGAAGAGAGCCATCCGCTGTCTTTAACGGTCTTGTCCGCCGTTAGAAAATCATTGTTTTATCGAGAGATATCCATGACCATTGAAAGCCTAAGCCAAGCCAAAGTATTCGGTGGTTGGCATAAACAATACACTCACGAATCACGCGCTTTGAACTGCAACATGCGCTTCGCGATCTTCTTGCCACCTAATGCAACCAAATCAAACCCAGTACCTGTAGTTTACTGGTTGTCAGGCTTAACGTGTACCGATGAAAACTTCATGCAGAAAGCCGGAGCATTTCAAATGGCGGCTGAGTTAGGGATCGCTATTGTGGCACCGGATACCAGCCCACGTGGCGACGATGTTGCAGATGATGAGAACTACGATTTGGGTAAAGGTGCTGGTTTCTACCTAAACGCCACTCAAGAGCCGTGGTCACGTCACTACCACATGTACGACTACATCACTCAAGAGCTACCTGCGATCATTGAAAACAACTTCCCTGTCTCTGACGTGAAGTCGATTTCGGGCCACAGCATGGGTGGTCACGGTGCGATCACCATCGGTTTGAAAAACTCAGAGCAGTACCGCTCAATTTCAGCATTTAGCCCGATCAGTAACCCAATGCAATGTCCTTGGGGCCAAAAAGCGTTTACCGCTTACCTAGGCACTGATATCGAAAGCTGGAAGCAGTACGACGCAAGCGAGTTACTCAAACAAGCAAAATCACCATTGCCAATCTTGGTAGACCAAGGTGATGCGGATAATTTCCTTGCTGAGCAATTAAAACCTGACGTACTACTAGCAGCTGCTAACATCCATAGTTCTGAACTGAAGCTTCGCATGCAACCAGGATACGACCACAGCTACTTCTTTATCTCGAGCTTTATCGCTGATCACTTGAACTTTCACGCGAAGTATCTGTTTGCTTAACGTCCTAGCGAGCAAACCCGCGAGATAGCCCGATAAGAAATAGCAGTTTTGATATAAAGCCATCCACATATTGGATGGCTTTAATTTGGTTAGTACTTTGGACTCATACCGTATTGGTTTGTACCTTCTTCACTGTCTTGAATTAGGAAGTAAAGCAACACTAAAACACCGATAATAGGGACAAAAGCGATCAACGCCCACCAACCAGTTCGCCCAGAATCATGTAAGCGGCGCACTGTGACTCCAATAGTAGGAATCATAATAAACAACGCGTAAATCACACCAAAAAAACCAAAATTGTCCATTTGTGTGACACTACCTATCGCCCTATCGATAATGCCCATCACCAAATTGACCAACACATTCACCAGCGTAAAGTACCAATACTCTTGGCGTCTCGCTCTGCCATTAAAGTTGGTGTAATTGAGGATAACCTTGTAATACCAGTCAAACATATTCCCTCTCTTAATTCACTGAAAGTGTCACGAAAGTTAGACAAGCTGAAGCGAACTGCACACAAAACAAGCCAAATAATATTTTCATCCAATAGTTGTAATTTTAACTTTGTTATTAACCTTGACGTATATTTCGCCAAAGGTTACTTTTCACACAAAACATATTATATAAATTCATCAAGTTGGCTCTATTATTAATAAATATATAACCATAGCTTTAGATAGCGATTAATGCGCTAGCTGAATCTAGGGGAACAACTCAAAAGGGCACAAGATGAGAAAAATAGTAGCACTCACTTTATTTTTGTTTGCGCCGACACTTTTCGCGAACACAATACAGTTTAGCAGTCCGGAAGAAACCAACCTCGTTATTGCACTCGAAGATATAGAAACACTGCCTACTACCTCCTATGTTACAGAGCTACCTTGGTTAGAGAATCCGGCGGTGTTTGAGGGAGTGACTCTCAGTACACTTCTTCGACAAGCATTTGGCGAAGTCCCAGAGCGTGTCGAATTACGAGCTTTAAATGATTACCATGCCAATCTAAATCGTGAAGATATTCTGCGTTACGAACCTATTGTCGCCTATAAAAAAGACAAGAAATACATAAGGATAAGAGATAAAGGACCATTTTGGTTAATTTATCCTATCTCTCGTTTTCCTGAGATCGATGTTAGCCACTACCATTCACAAATGGTATGGCAACTTAATAGCGTGAAAATAGAAGAAAAATAATGAATTCAGATATATCTCCCCCGAAAACGGGACCTTTTTCATTGAGAAGTAAAGTCTTGCTCATCACGGTTGCTACGACTTTGCTGCTGGCAAATCTCGCTTTGTTTAAGCAAACTCGGGATCTAGCTCGCTCATACTCCGATCAACAAAACCAAGCTACTTGGTTCCTATTTCATTTATCTAAAGAACTATCAGAACTTGTCAGTGAAGCAAGAAGACTCAACGAAAGCGTAATGAATATTGATGGTGCAGAGTTGCAATATGAGCTTGCTTGGAGCCGTTTTGACTTATTGATAAACAACCGTGAGGCTGACTCCTTTCTCTCTAGACATGAAGTCAGACGCTATTTCTCTGGGTTGTTTACCCGCTTCCAAAAACTAGAACCAACACTTGTTGAAGCAAAAACTGGCAGCAGTATAGCGGCGAACCAATTTTATCGAGGTGCGCAAAACCTATATTTAGAAATGATTGACTATGTAACTCAAAATTTTAGGGTTGCTAGCCCTCTCTATCAAAAACAGCAGAATCAAGCTAAACAGCTAATGTTTGCACAATACGTTCTTTTAACGATATTCGTTATGACCGTTGCCCTTCTGGCGTACTTCTATCAAAGTGAATCCAAATACCACAAAAAGATGGCATTAAGTGATAGTTTAACTTCCCTCCCTAACCGCAGTGCGATGTTTTTCGAGCTACGCCGTCTGGAGAGCGCCAAGCTGCCATTTTCATTGCTTCTGCTCGATCTCAATGGCTTCAAAGCCATCAACGATACCAAAGGCCATCAAGCGGGCGATATTGCGTTAAAAGAGGTGGCGAATAGATTGAAATTAATGGAGTTACACCAGTTCTCAACGTACCGAATGGGCGGAGACGAGTTCGCTGTCATTATTGAGTCGAATGAGGACTGTGAAATCAAAGATGCAGAACATCACATTCACGCCGTTTTTGAGCGACCAATAATGGTGTCTAATGAACCGCAAACACTTTCAACCAGCTTAGGTGCAGCAAGCTACCCTAATGACGGCGACAACATTGACTTCCTGATCAATTTAGCGGATAAGCGCATGTACAAAATGAAATTCCAACGATAAACGGATAACCATGATGAAAAACTTCATGCGAGCAGTGCTATTACTGCTAGTGATCGCGATAGGTGTGTTGGCTTGGGTGTTCATCCCATCTCACGAAACTGTAGGTACACAAACCCTCGAAGAAGCACTCAACGATAATTACACGCTGGTTGGGCACCGCATTCACTCTACTGACCCTGACGCAGGTAACATGTTTGGTTACTTCCTAGTGTACAAGGGTGCAAGTACAGAAGACCTAGAGCCATTTTTGGTAACTTCTGACCAGTTTATTCGCATGGAACAAACGGGTGAGAACACGCTTGCTCTAACCGTGAATGGCCGCATCTACCGCTACCATAACGACCTGTGGGTAGAAAACCCGAATGGTAAACTGCAACATTGGCTTGTTAGCGCAACGGCTAAATACGTACGCTAATTTGCCTCTAAGTATAGACTCACTAAGCTTCAAATGAACAAAAGCCCCGCTCATCACATGGCGGGGCTTTTATGTTCACATTATGAGCAAAAAAGCGATTAAAGCACTTTCTCTCTGATCACTTTCATCACTCCAGAGTCGCGGTTGCTTGGTGCTGAGAAACGGGCGATTTTCTTCACTGCTTCATGCGCGTTTTCCATTGCATATGAGTGCTCGCTCACTTGTAGCATTTCGAGATCATTTAAGTAGTCGCCAAATGTCATCGTCTCTTCAGGTCCAAAGCCCATAGTCTCTTGAAGGTGCTTGATTGCCGAGCCTTTTGACGCTTCTGCGTTCATCACATCCAACCAAATCTTCGCACTCACCACAACCTGATGCGTATCATCAAACCTTGCTTTCATGGTTGGATAAACCAACTCTTCTGAGCCACCAAAGTGACAAATTGCGACCTTGATGAACTCATCTTCTACTTCTAACAAGTCAGGCACATATTCACAGCGATGGTAGTACTTCTGGAACTCTTCTAAGGCTTTAGGATCTTTGGTTTCGATGTAAGCCGAACGCTTACCACACAATACTAAGTGGGTGCCTTCTACCGCACGAGCCGCTTTTATAATTTCATCAATTTCCGATTTTGGAATGGTACAGCTGTAGAGCTCTTTGTCTTGGTACATAACCAAGGTGCCATTTTCCGCCACATAAATCATGCGATCTTGGATCGGCGCAAACGTATCGCGCAAACTGTAGTACTGACGACCTGATGCTGCCGAGAACAAAATACCCTTCTCTTCGAGCTGTAAGAACAGATCAAAGAATTCAGGATCTAAACGACCATATTGGTCAAGCAAGGTGCCATCCATATCGGTGGCAATGAACTTGATGCTAGCTTGTGACATGACTTTAACTCAAAAAATGAAGCAGCACAGGTCACTCTGTGAATGAAAACAGGCTGCAAAAAACAATCTTGGTAAGGTACAGGATCTTGAGTGAATCTCAAGCTGAAATGAGCAGGGTGAACTAGGTTCAAGATAGCAATCCACTTTAAAACAGGTACAATCCGTGCTCGATTTTTATTTCATGCGGACTCACAATTATGCACTCGCCTGAACATTGCTTTACTCGTTTTACTGCAGATATTTCTGGTTATGATTTACCGGCGCAGTTTACGTTTCCGTTCTACTACACACCTCACCCATTGTGTGTGTTGGCTGCTGAACAATTGCAGCAACATCTGATGGCACAAACCGACTTCGAACATGATTTTGGTCTTGAGGATGAACAAAGTGGACGTGGCAAAATGTTCGGCGTTTTATTGGTGCGTAGCCCACAGGGTGAGCTTGGCTACTTCAGCGCTTTCTCAGGCAAGATTGCCGATCAAAATTTACTACCTGGTTTTGTTCCACCTGTATTCGACATGCTGACAGAAGAAGGTTTCTTCCGTGGCGAGACAGATGCTATTAACGCGGCGAATGCGCAATACAAAGCCTTTGCTGCTAATCCAGAACTGACACAACTGAAAGCGGAAATCAAAGCTGACCGCGAAGCGTATCAACAAGAAGAAAATACCCAGCGCCAAGTGATGATTGCGGGGCGTGCAGAGCGTAAACAGCAGCGTAAGCAAGGCGAACAAACGCTAAGTCCCGAAGCTCTAAAAGTGCTACTGGATGATTTAGGCAAACAAAGTGTCGCTGAAAAGAATGTGCTCAAGTACCTCAAGCAAGCGTGGGACGAAAAGCTCGCAATCAAAGAAGCGCGCTTAGCCGAGCTAGAACAAAAACTGGCAGAACTTAAAGAGCAGCGCAAGGACTTGTCTAACGCGCTACAGCACAAACTGCATAAGCAATACCGCTTCTTGGATAACCACAGTGCCGAGCGCGATTTGGTGGACATTTTTGCTCCTACCACCAACTCGGTACCACCTGCAGGTGCTGGTGAGTGTGCCGCGCCGAAACTGCTTCAGTTCGCATACAAGCATGGCTACCAACCACTGGCATTAGCAGAGTTTTGGTGGGGCGTATCGCCGAAGTCGGAGGTGCGCCAGCACAAAAAGTTTTACCCATCTTGCAACAGCAAATGTCAGCCGATTTTGGGGCACATGCTACAAGGCTTGGATGTGGAGCCAAACCCGTTGGCAGAAAACTGGGCAGAAGATAAAGAGTTAGAAATACTGTTCCAAGATGAAGCCATGGTGATCGTCAACAAGCCTTCGGGCCTGCTTTCCGTTCCGGGGAAAACCATCAAGGATTCAGCGTACACACGCCTGCAAGCGATGTTCCCGGATGTCGAAGGGCCATTTGTGATTCATCGCCTCGATATGGCGACATCGGGCATTTTAGTATTTGCTTTAACCAAACGCGCGAACAAAAGCCTGCAGAAGCAGTTCATCACTCGCGGCGTACAAAAGCGCTATATGGCGCTGCTTGAGGGAGTGTTAACCGAGCCTGAAGGTGAAATCTCGCTCCCGATGCGTGGCGATCCAGATGACCGCCCACGTCAACTGGTGTGCTTTGAGCACGGTAAACCTGCAGAAACTTACTGGCAACTGATTGAAGTGAAAGACGGACGCAGCAAGGTGTACATGTACCCGAAAACGGGTCGAACCCACCAGTTGCGTGTACACAGTGCCCACCACATGGGGTTGAACATGGCAATGGTTGGCGACGGCTTATATGGCGAGAAGGCCAACCGTCTTCATCTTCATGCAGAGAAGCTAGAACTGGATCATCCATATAGTAAGGAGCGCATGCGCTTTAAAGCGGAATGCGAGTTCTAGCCCAACAGCATCGAGAAGACCATTGTTCCAAGGCGCTGAGTTTCAGCGTCTTTACTCATGGCCCGACAACACTAAAGTGTCCCTAGGAGATCTGGGTTAACACCTCGACCTACTTTATGCTCTTCTATTACGACTTCACTTCGGGTTTGAATAACACCAGGTAGGGTCCCTAACTTACTCGACATAAACTCCTGATAAGCTTTCATACTTTTGACTCGCACTTTTATCATGGTATCGAAATCCCCTGACAGCGAATAACATTCCTCTATTTCTGGCATCAACTCGACCGCCTTCGCAAACTTTTCAAAGATAGAGAAACTGGTTTGGTCTAAACGAATATGAATAAATACTTGGACATCTAGCCCAAGTTTTTCAGCATTAAGCTCCGCATGGTAGCCATTAATATAGCCACCTTTTTCCAACCTTTTGACTCGTTCCGAGCATGGTGACGTCGTGAGATTAACCAGCTTGGCTAACTCCACAACAGGTATCCGCCCCTTAGAATGCAAAATACTTAATATCTGCAAGTCAATCCTATCTAGGTGATAACTCATCAATTACATCCTCGCAACAACTTAGCATCCATACCTTAATCGCTGCCATTTGTTTTGCAAATAGACAAATCAATAACGTGTGAATTCATCATTATTTTAACGTTTGCACAGCACAAAAATTCAGCAACAAAAACAAAGTAGCTAAATTCACATAACTTTAATTTATAAAATATAGTTATTTTGCTAGGAGTTTATAGTCACAATAATAATGTTAATGAAAAAACTTATTCCTGAACTTTGCAGAGAATAAAATGAGCCAAATAGGAAAGAACTGAGCCAAATTCTAAGGCAATAATGAGGGAAAAATAATTAGGAGAAAGCAATGTTAACCCTACAACTTGCGTACAAGCCGTTCGGTCTTGGGGAGTGGACTTATACAACAGTATCACACGAAGTCGCAAAATCATTGGCCGCTGAGTATGCCTCATATGGTTGGCCAGTGATGATTGACGGATTACCGTTCGCTACGCAAAAAGAACTCGTTGCGTAATAAGCTCGATCACATGATCGCTGATGTCTGTCGCGCTGGATGCTGAATAACTTCACCTATAGCGCGATGGTTACAGCATCGACAGTAGTACTGTGGTTCCATCTCATAGTAGTGCTCACCTGTCACAAACTTTGCCATCAACTGAGTAAAGCTTACCACTTTGCCTGTCAGTGTTTCGATTTGATCAGATTCACAACGCTTCATGATCACTTTATGCTGCGTTGCTCTTCTGCAGGCTGAGCAATAAATATCCGGCATTACACCTCTCCCTGTTTTTTACTGTACTACTGACAATTGACATATTTTGTTCAAAAAAATTCCACAATAATAAATGCCCTTTGTTTTTTTGTGCTCTTCCTCCAAAAATTTCTGCATATATACCTGAAAACTGAGACCTAAGTCGGTCTCATTTTGTGGCACCACTTGTGCAAAAATAATACAAACGTATGTAATATGACGCTATCAGTGATTACGCAAATACTTTCATTAGCTGCAAGTATTTCGCCGCGATGCCGATAGATGCATAGTAAGCACGTATCGGGTTGAGGAAACTAATACAAAACAAGGAAGTTAGATGATTCATATCACCTTCGTCCGTCATGGGCGTTCACAAGCCGACGATTTGAAAGTACATGAAGGACGATTCGACAGCCCATTGACTGAAATAGGTATTCAACAAGCACAAGACAGAGCACAACAGTTTGTTGAAGAAGGGCGCCAGTACGACGCAATCTTGAGCAGCTCAATGCAGCGGGCGCGACAGGTCGCCGAGATCTTTTCTGAACACCTAAATGTCAGCATGACAACTCATGATGAGTTGATGGAGCGTGACAACGGACCATTACAAGGTTTGCCATTTAGTGAATCCAAGCACAAATATCCTATGGCTGGTTTCGTCACCCCATATCAACCTTACGTCGTCTCTGCCGATGAAGGGGAGAGTGGCGTTGAACTATATGCACGCGCTAGCCTAGCCCTTCAGTCTATTATTCGACGTGGACAGGGGCGTTACTTGGTGGTGTCTCACGGCCGTTTTCTGAGCGCCATGTTTAATGTGATTTGCGGTAACCAACCCAGAGCTAACGAAGCTGGAGTTCAATTCGCATTTGACGATTTAGGCTACTTCGATACTACCTACCGACCAGATCTTGATGTCTGGGTTATACAATCCGTGAGGTAAAGCGTGGTCATTCATGAAATACAAAAAAGCCAGCGGTGATGCTGGCTTTTCTCTATCTTAGTCTTGCGCGACTTTCACGCGAATTTTGCTTTTCGCTACGTTGCTCAAGTTCAGCGCTTCCAGAGCAGCAATCGCTTCTGCTTCATCTGGCATGATCACAAAACCGAAGCCTTTTGATAAACCGGTTTCTTGATCAAGAACCAATGTACAAAGCTCTACTTTGCCGTACGCAGAGAACAGTGCACGCATGTCTTGCTCAGTCGTTTGACGAGCCAAGTTTCTTACTAAAAGTTTCATAATGAACCTAGTGATTTTAATTACCACCCAATTCTCGCAGGTTCTTCAAAACAAACCAAGTCATTCTCGCTGAACCTAGCATCTCGAGGTTATTTGGGTATACGAACAACTAGATTATTCTAAGTACACCTGTTTAAATGATTTTTCGTTCATTTTTCACCCAAAGGAGAACCAGAATGGAAACGAAACGTCTTAAGCTCATCCCTGCTTGTTTAGAGCGTGCAGAAGAAGCACATCAAGCAGTATTGCGTAGCCAGAAGACTCTCGAAGTGTATCTTCCTTGGGTGCCACATGTGCTCACATTAGAAGCCATGATTGAGGGGACAAAAAAAGCCATCGCAAACTTTGAAAATTTCGAAGGAGAGTTGCGTTATTTCATTATCGAAAAAGAGAGCGACCGCTTAATGGGTGCCGTTGGCTTAATGATTCGAGATCAGGAAGTCCCATCATTTGAAATCGGTTACTGGCTGGATGATGCAGCTGTGGGTAACGGCTACATTTCTGAAGCGGTGCAAGAATTAGAACGTTACGCTTTTGAAGACCTTGGCGCGAGGCGCATTGCGATTACCGCGGATTCAACCAACCTAAAAAGCCGCGCCGTAGCAGAGCGTTGTGGCTATGAGTATGAAGGTGAACTGCGACATGATCGTCTTTCTACATCAGGAGAACTGAGCAACACGGTGGTTTACTCAAAAGTCCGACACTCATAATAAAAAAGCCCGCGATGGTCGCGGGCTTTGCCTTAAATTGAGAGGAATTAGTCTAGTTCAACCAACTTCTTCTGGTATTCTTTGTGTTGCTCCAGCACCTCTTGCGCCGCACCACCAGTCATCTTGCTCACGCCAATGATCGCAATCGTTGAGAAGATGATGCCCGGTACGATTTCGTACACATCGAACCAACCGCCTGTTAGCTGTTTCCAAACCACGATAGTCACACCACCGATTAGGATACCTGCTAGTGCACCGTTACGGTTCATACCGCTCCAGTAAAGGCTAAGTACAACTGCCGGACCAAACGCAGCACCAAAGCCTGCCCATGCGTAAGATACAAGACCTAGAACAGAGCTGTCTGGTGTCATTGCTAGGAATAGCGCGATAAGAGAAATCACGATAACGCCAATACGACCAATCATCACGATTTCTTCAGACGTCGCATCCGGCTTAATCACTTGCTTGTAGAAATCTTCTGCTAAAGCAGATGAAGACACAAGAAGTTGTGAATCCGCAGTACTCATTACCGCCGCTAGGATTGCCGCCAATAGGATACCTGCAATCACTGGGTGGAATACCGTGTTCACCAATAGCATGAAGATTTTTTCGCCATCTTCTAGTTGCGTGCCCGGGTGACCCGTTACCCACACTAGACCAACAAGACCAACTAGCATTGCACCCGCCATAGAAAGCGCAGTCCAACCCACAGCGATACGACGCGCTGTTGTTAGGTCTTTGTTTGAACGAGAAGCTTTAAAACGCGCGAGGATGTGTGGCTGACCAAAGTAACCTAGACCCCATGCCACCAACGAGATGATTGCGATAGCCGATAGAGGCTCGCCTTTCACGTCGTTCCATAGCGTTAATAGCTCTGGGTTAATGTTGTGCATGTCCGTCGCTAGTTGACCTAGACCACCGTCCATTACTGCAACAGGCACGATCATTAGCGCTGCCGCCATCAGTAGACCTTGCACCAAGTCCGTCCAAGATACCGCTAGGAAACCACCAAATAGCGTGTACGAAACCACACACACCGTACCAATGATAACGGCAATGCTGTAATCCAAGCCGAATACGGTCTCAAACAATTTACCCCCTGCTACCAAGCCTGAGCTGGTATAGAAAAGGAAGAATAGAAGAATGAAGAACGCAGAGATTGTCTGAATCAGTTTCGACTTATCGTTAAAGCGACGCGACAGGAACTCAGGCAGCGTTAGCGCATCAGTTTGGATGCTGTAAGTACGTAGACGTTTTGCACTGATTAACCAGTTTAGCCATGTACCCACAAGCAGACCACCTGCTAGCCAGAACGCTTCAATACCTGCTGCATACGCATACCCCGGAAGACCAAGTAGCAACCAGCCACTCATGTCTGATGCGCCCGCAGAAAGTGCCGCTGGCCATGGACCAAGGCTACGACCACCTAGGAAGTAGTCAGATGAATTGGAAGTCCTCTTATACGCGTAAACGCCAATGGCAACCATAATTAGTAAATACGCCACAAAAGTGGTCGTGATAGCAAAGCTATTTTCTATCATTTGATAGTCCTCGTTATAATTATTTCCTTCCTTGCCCTCTTTGATATTTTGCCATCGCAGCAATACATCAAAGCAAGAGATACCAACCCAAATGAGCTCTACGACTCTTTGTGATTAGGTTGGCATCACAAGTCAGGTTAGTGGGAGTCGCTTCCCAACTCGAGTAGAGTCGCGTTACCGCCCACCGCTGTAATATTTATCGTTCGTGTACGCTCAGTAATAAAGCGCAACGATAGATGAGGATCATGAGTCAATGTCGGTGACTCTAAATCCGTTTCAGAAACTAAGCCGACGATAGCACCGTCACGCTTAGCCATTTGCAGGTTAAGCGCATGCTCAACCTGTGAATGCCCAACATAACCCACACTACGTACGTCACTGTCTAACAACGGGGAAGACGCATCGTACGCAACCACTTGGACTAAGTTAGATGGGAAGTTTGCTGACACTACAGCATGCTTAACCAATTGAGTAAGCTCTGTATTGTCACTGCAAATCACCACACTGTTGCCTGCAATCAAAGCACAGGTGATCATTGCAAATGCGCTGTACAGTGCGTTCTCGGTATTCGCCAGGTTGTTTTCACAAACGACCAAAGCCACACCGCGACCCGCCGCGTACAGCTCGTTAGTTTCGCCCGTAGGACCCACTAACTGATGAGTTTCTGCTAACAGAGCTGACGCTTGTTGCAAGTGGTAAGACACCACTTTGCCAACCACGCTATGCTGCTCTTCAATCGCAGATTTAAATGCCAGCAAATGCTCGCATTTGTAATCAAAATCGGTCAGATTCCACTGCTCCCACGCAGAGAATGCATCTTTAAAATACGTGATTTGATGAACCATAATGCGACTCCTTATGCTTTCTCTGCTTGAACAAGATGTTGTTGAGTGAAGCGGTATAGGTAGTGAGGACCACCTGCCTTCGGCCCAGTACCCGACAAGCCTTGACCACCGAATGGCTGAACGCCAACCACTGCACCAACCTGATCGCGGTTGATGTAGCAGTTACCCACGCGAGCGTGTTTTTCAATCCAACGGTAAGTGGTTTCGTTACGGCTGTGGATGCCCATTGTGAGACCAAAACCGGTTTGATTGATTTGCTCAACCACATTTGGCAACTCAGACGCTTTAAAGCGGACAATGTGCAAGATAGGACCAAACTGCTCTTCTTTCAGAACATCAATGCCCGAAATTTCGAATGCACTTGGCGACACAAAATCACCGTGCTGACACGCTTCGTCCAATTGCAATTGAGCAACTTTGGTTTGCGTGCTTGTCATGTGCTCTAGGTGAGCAAGGAGTTTATTTTTCGCATTGCTGTCGATAACCGGACCCATATCCGTTTTGTGTAGGTAAGGAATACCAACATGCAGTTCATTCATCGCACCTTGGATAAGGTTGATGATGCGATCCGCAACATCTTCTTGAACAAACAGGACACGCAGGGCAGAACAACGTTGACCTGCAGAAGCGAAAGCAGAACGAATCACGTCACGCACAACTTGCTCTGGCAGTGCCGTACTATCCACAATCATCGCGTTTTGACCGCCAGTTTCAGCGATAAACGGTACTGGCTTCGCGCTGCGCTCGGCAAGCGTCACGTTGATGCGCTGCGCCGTTGCTGTCGAACCAGTAAATGCCACGCCTGCAATCGCATCGTGAGACGTTAGTGCATGACCAATTTCACCACCACGACCTGGCAATAGCTGAATCACACCTGCCGGGAAACCAGCTTCTAACATCAATTCAATCGCACGCGCCGCAATTAAGCTAGTTTGCTCAGCAGGCTTAGCCACAACTGTGTTACCTGCCACCAATGCCGCTGTGACTTGGCCAAGGAAGATCGCCAGAGGGAAGTTCCATGGGCTGATACAAACGAATACGCCTAACCCTTCGCGGCTAGAAATGCGCTTCACGCCATCAAATCCTTCCAACTCGAACGCTTGAAGGTTTTGCGCTTGTTTCGCGTAGTAACGACAGAAATCGACCGCTTCACGCACTTCATCAATACTATCGTGAATCGTCTTACCCGCTTCTTGGTGACAAATCGCCACCAGCTCAGCAAGGTTGGCTTCCATTAGGTCAGCCAAAGTTTCTAAACACTGCGCTTTTTGTTCAATCGCGGTGCCTTTCCACTCTGGGAATGCAGCATCAGCCGCTTCGATTGCAGCGGAAACATGATCAAGGCTTGCGAAAGCCACCTGACCTACTTCGATACGGCGATCGTAAGGGGCAGTAATGATCTCTGCGGAGTTTTCCTTGATCATGCTTTCGGCATGTTTTTCGCCATTGATGATCGGACCCGCAGTCCACTTCTGATTCAGAAAGCTTTCAACCTGCGCTTCAAACGGCTTCGCTTCGCTGTCGATATCAACGTTGACACCGTACGAGTTTTTACGCTCTGGGAAGATGCCGGTTGGCATTGGAATTTGACCGTTGTGTAGCGTCTCAAAAGAGGTCAGCACATCAACAGGATGATGCGTCAGCTCTGAAATAGGACAACGCGCATCGACCAAACGGTGCACAAACGAACTGTTTGCGCCGTTTTCTAGTAAGCGACGAACCAAGTAAGGCAGTAGATCCGCATGGCTACCAACTGGCGCGTAAATACGAACTGGCTGACCATAAGTGTCCATCACATGATTATAAAGCGAATCGCCCATACCATGCAGACGTTGGAATTCGTAATCTTTGTGTTCTGCCATTACAGCAATCGCAGTAACAGTGTGCGCGTTGTGGCTAGCAAACTGCGGGAAGATATTACCGCGCACGCCTTCACTTAGTAGGAAGCGCGCACACGCTAGGTAAGCAACATCCGTCGCTTCTTTGCGCGTGTAAACTGGGTAGTTTTCGTAACCGGCTTGTTGTGACCACTTGATTTCGCTGTCCCAGTACGCGCCTTTTACTAGACGAAGCGGGATCAAATCACCCTGCTCTTTCGCTAGACCGTTTAGCCATACCAATACAGGCAATGCACGTTTCGAGTAGGCTTGAACTACCAGACCAAACTTGCCCCAGCCTTTCAAAAGGTCGCTGCGGTACAGTTTTTCAAACAGTTTTAGTGACAGCTCAAGACGGTCCGCTTCTTCTGCGTCAATCGTAATGGCAACATCCACTTCGATAGCGCGCTTGAGCAGTTGCGTTAAGGTGTCGTAAAGCTCTGTCATCACGCGTTCTTCATTCGCCACTTCATAACGTGGGTGAAGTGCAGAAAGCTTGATAGAAACAGAAGGTGCAGGACTTGTATCGCTACCGTACGTTTCACGACCAACGGCTTCAATCGCCATTAGGTAGTCTTTGAAGTACTTGCTTGCGTCTGCCGTAGTCAGCGCCGCTTCACCCAACATATCAAATGAGTAAGTGAAACCTTTGTCGCGCATTGGGCGACCGTTTTTCTGCGCTTCTTCAATCGTACGACCACGTACAAACTGATGACCCATGATCTTCATTGCCTGATACATGGCTTTGCGAATCACAGGTTCTGAGAATTTATTTACCAGACGGTTTACAGCCTGACCTGGGCTCTGGGTTTCTTGCTCACCAAGACCAATCACTTTACCCGTTAACATTAAGCCCCAAGTAGAAGCATTAACGAAGACCGAATCAGAACTCTTAAGGTGAGATTTCCAGTCAGCAACGCTTAACTTATCTTTAATCAGAGCATCCGCCGTTGCTGAATCAGGAATACGCATCAAGGCTTCTGCAAGACACATCAGTAAGATACCTTCATGAGTATCTAAGCTGTATTCCAGCAGTAGCGCATCAATCATCTGAATTGACTTCTTGTCCGCACGGATGGCTTCGATAAGCTGGGTTGTTTGGGTCGTGATTGCCGACTTTTCTTCCGCTGTCGGCGTTGCTAGTGGCAATAATTGCTCTAGCCATTGAGACTCGTCCACCATGTACAATGGCGAGATCAGTGACCACAACTTATCAAGCGGCTGCTCGATAAATTCCGGTGTTAACACGTTCGTTGCTGTAAACATGCGTTTTCCTCAATCTCTCTCCTCGAAAACCGCTTCGAGGATCATCAATGGCTGGCAGTGTATTTTGAGCCCGAGAAGAATACTTGTCAAAAACTCCGAGCTTTTTGCTAAAAACTCGCTTTTATAACAAAACACCTACATAGTCACACGCAAATACATAATATATTGTGTTGTAAAAATTCATCTTTGCATGTCATTTACAACAAAAAATGACGATTTTTCGAGAATTTTCATTTGAATAAGAAGGATTTAGATTGCCCTTTTGCGAGAAATGGACAAAAAAGTGGAAAGTTATCGGGGAAATAAACAAAAAAGTTCAGCTTGGCGACAAAAATGCATGCGCAAAAAAACCGCGATCCATGCGCGGCTGTTTCTCAATAAGCAATTTAATGAATAAAAACAGAAGCAGAATATTAATGCTGTTTCTTATACTGCGAAGGTGACAATCCTTGTAAACGAGTAAAAGTATGCGTGAAAGTACTTTGGCTCGAGAAACCTGTAAACTCAGCAATCTGTCCAAGCGTTAAGTTACCTTGCTCAATCAAATCACGTGCCATATCGATGCGTTTACCTAGCACATACTGATGCGGTGTAATGCCCATCTGATCTTTAAACAAGCTGTGGAACTGGCTTTCACCCAAGAACACACTCCCAGCCAATTGCGCCACACTGATTTTATGACTCAAATGCTGCTCGATATAGCGGTCAATCGCTTCCAAATCAAAGCGAGACTCTTTCCTAGACGTTTCAAATGCCGATATATGACGTTGCATCAGAGCAATCACAGTGTCATTACAAGCACGGCTAAGCAGTAAGTCGTCGGGATGATTGCGCATCTCTTGCACCAGCATCTGAATCAGCTTTTGGATTTGGCCATCCAACTGGAAGTAAAGGTGAGATCGCTCTAGGTTATTGATTTTCTGAAGCATCTCTGGTTCGTCACTCGCTGGTTTTGGCATGTTGAGCACCAAAATATCAGACTGATGAATCACGCCACCGAAAGCATGATCAGAAGACGCCGTTACGATGCATCCTTGTCCAGGACCAACCAAGTTACCCTGTCCGCGGACTTCAAATTCTGCTTGTCCTTTCAAGCCGATCACAATCTGGGTGTAAGCATGATCATGACAATCCATATAAGACGGAAGCGTGATCAGCTCTGCTGGCTTAGGCAGCATGATCTCTTTATATAGCGGGGCTTTCGGGTTATCTGAATCACTCATTTCGAACTGTCGTCTTTACACGGTCTGCTTACACCTTGGCATCATATACCTTCTCGGTTGGGTTGCAAATCTTCCCCAATTCAATCGCACAAGATCAAATCAACATGATCAAAGCACTCAACATGATCATAGTTCCGGAACGATGATCATGCGAGCGTAACCTACGGTCATTGCTCAACCAATTTTATTAACAAAAACCGAAAGATAGATAAATATCTATAATTTGGCCGCGCACAGGACGAAGATCCTCATTCCCTATGACTCACACTTCTGACGCTATATAGCCGAAATGACGATAAATTCATGGATAGCACGAATCTGGCAAGCGAAATAATCGCTTAAAAAGAAGATTTTTTCTTTAAAACAGTAGCATAGAGGGATTTCCCCCCTTTCGAATATGCCTCTAATTCAATACATTAGATCTCGAGCTTCGGAGGCATACGACCCGGAGCTCATCGGTATCTTATTGATACCTCTAATTTACTTAGCAGACCCTCGCTATGTAATTTAGAACCTCTTCTACACGTCGACAAGATTTATCTTGTGTTGCCAGCCCGTCTTCAGGCTGGCTTTTTTTTGTCTCAAGCCAATGAAAGCAATGGCATAAACTGATAGTATGGCCGCACTTAATTCCATCCCAGTGTAATGAAACTCGAGGCTTCGTCTCACGAACTCATATTCGCTCATTACACAAATCACGAAAGCATGATCAAGGTTAGTACCTGTAATACCAATCAATGTTATCTGTTGGGATAAGCCTGCTGATCACATACCAAACGTATGTTGCTTCTGTGTTCAGCAGTATAATAAGCAGTAATAAGTGAGCCATCTTGTGAATATTCCAGTCAATGCCATAGAACAGTCGCTTCTCCGACAGCTACCGGGTTGTTGGGGATGTAAAGATAAAGACTCCGTATTCCGCTATGTAAACCAAGAATACGCTGAGCTTTTGGGGCATACTTCTCCCGACGAGTGCATAGGGAAAACCGATTTTGATATGGTGAGCCCAACGACCGAGTGTGCACGTGAGTTTCAACGTCAAGATCATTACGTAATTGAAAGTGGCGAATCTCTTAAAATTCTCGATATACATCCATACCCCGACGGCCGTTGGCGAGCGCACATTTTTACCAAAACACCTTGGCGTGATGATGACGGTAATATTGTCGGCACCATTTTTTATGGACGAGAGTTGACGGATACCGCAATCATAGAGGTTGGATATTGGGTATGCCGAGCAATCGGCGTACATAACGATGAAAAATCTATTTTCCGCTTCTCTAACCTAAAACCAGAGCCAGAAAAATTGACCAACAGAGAGCAAGAAACACTATTTTTGCTCCTGTATGGAAAGAAGCCTCAATACATCTCTCAAGTAATGGGCATTTCAACTAAAACAGTAGAAGGCCACGTAGCACGCTTACGCACCAAATTTGAGGCAAACAGTAAAAATGAGTTGATCGATAAGGCAATGGAAGCTGGCTTCGGCTCAATCGTGCCTCAGACCCTTCTGAAAAGGCAACTCTCCGTTGTATTAAATGGAGAACGCTAGATATTTAAACACTGCGAGCCATCACATTTGGCTCGCTACCAGCTCTTCTTTCCTCGCTGCACTAAAAACTTTCGTGACCTCACACATATAAAATCTTAAATATGAAACAAATTATGGGATCAACATCACAATAGGTGTGGTATTATAGCGCCCCGTTGCGTAATCGTAAGCAGTGGACACAACGCAGAGTCATACGCTGGATCGTTTGTAATTTCACTTTTTGAGAAACAGCTATACTCATTAAATGGCTTAGTTATTACATTAATAATAAGGTGATTAGCTTATGTGTAAATGTGGTTCAATGCAGATCGTACAAGTAAAACAAAGTTGGGCTGACAAGCTTTTCGGCTATTCAGAACGATGGAAATGCCAACTTTGTAGTAAGATCTTCCGCATCTAAAACGTTGCGAAACCAACAAACTACTTAAACCCTATATCAATAGGGAATAGAAAAGCAGTGGCCCGACAATGATTGTCGGGTTTTGTTTTTTCTAGTAATCCCCTAAAATCTCCCCCCATAAATCTATCACTTATTCGAAAGTTCCATTTCATGAACAAGAGCTTAATGACAAATATTCTGGCCCTAGCGTTAATGGGGGCTGGCTACCATATTCAAAATGATTACCTTTGGTTCGCGGGGCTGTTTGCATTTTCTGGTGCAATTACAAACTGGTTAGCCATACACATGCTGTTTGAGAAAGTACCTGGATTATATGGTTCAGGCGTAATTCCCGCTCGTTTTGAAGAATTTAAATTCGCAATCAAACAATTAATGATGGAGCAATTTTTTACTGAAAAAAACATCGACCGATTCCTGAATCAGGAAATGTCAGGTGGGGTTAACATCGACTTAGAACCTGTCATTGAGAAAGTAGACTTCGAGCCTGCTTTTGACAAGCTTGTTGGCGTAATCGAAACTTCGTCATTCGGCGGTATGCTTGCAATGTTTGGCGGCTCAGAAGCACTTCAACCTTTAAAACAGCCGTTTGTTGAGAAAATGCAGGAGTCGATGGTTGAGCTCAGTCAGAGTGACACCATCAAACAAGCTTTAAAAGAACAGCTTGAATCACCAGCAATGATGGATGAAATTAAACAGAACATCGAGGGCATCATAGATCAACGCCTAAGTGAATTGACGCCAAAATTGGTAAAAGAAATCGTACAAAAGATGATTCGTGAACACCTAGGCTGGCTTGTTGTTTGGGGCGGTGTTTTTGGTGGTCTAATTGGTATAGCCACCTCAGCTATTAGTGCTTAAGCATTAAATGATTAGGGCCCTCACTCAGGGCCCTTTTTGATTTTAGCTGACTCGAAACTTAGTCCACACTTGTGAACGCCAACGCCTTGCCATAATGATCCCACGTACCCACTCATCAAGCGCCATCGCCATCCAAGCACCGAACACGCCGTAGCCCATATGAATACCGAAGACATAGGAAAATAACACCCCCAGTCCCCACATGCTTAAAATACCCATTTGTACCGGGAATTTGATATCACCAGCCCCCTTCAGTGCCGAAATGAAGATCAAATTAAACACGCGTCCCGCTTCCAGCAAGATAGACCCCAGAATCAAAGCACCGGTTAATGCCAAAATTTCTGGCTGATCGGTGAAGACGGTTAAAATTTCATCTCGGAACAGGTAAATCAACGTCGTCGCCGTTGTTGATGCGATAAAACCCACTAAAAAGTAAATTTGAACACGTTTTAGAATACTTGTTATCCAACCTTTACCGATGTAGTAACCAGTCTGAATCTGCGACGCCTGGCCAATTGCTAAGGCAAATGCAAAAGAGAAACGGGCGATATTTTGCGCATAAGTTAATGCCGCAAGCGATGATGTTCCCATCTGCACTACAAAATAAACGATGCAGATTTGCGCCATATTGTAAGACAAAACTTCACCAGCGTTCATGCCACCGATTTTCAAAATTTTCTTGTAAACGTCACCCGACACTTGTTTTAGCTTTGACATTGGCACGTCAATGCTACTTCGGGTCAGGATCACACCAAGCATCAATGTACCGATCACTTGGCTAACGACCGTCGCAACCGCAACCCCTTCGACTCCGTACACAGGTAGGCCAAACGGCTGATAAAGCGCAATGTAGTTACCGATGATGTTAAACACGCCAGAGATGAGGTTCACCACCATTGGTGATCGCGAATAACCGTGGCTCCGCAAAATCGTAGTAAAGACGATACCGATGGTCACGTTAAACGTCATTGCACCACTGATCAGTAAGTATTCTCGAGCGTACTGCTCAACTTGGGCTTCTAAGCCGTAGTATGGCAAGAAGAACACCGCCCCGATCACAGCCAGCACACTCAAGAATACGCCTACAAGCACGGATAAAGCGATACTTGCAACACCCACATCAACCGAGTCTTTCTCGCGTCCTGCACCATTATATTGCGCAATCAGAATCCCCGTACCACTGCTTACAAAGGTGGATACAATGATTAGGAAAAATGTTAATTGTGTGATTACCCCAACGGCGGATACCGCTTTGTCTGAGTAACCACTCAACATAAATACATCGCTGGTTCCTAAAGCCGTCCGTAGCAAAATTTCCACAAGTATTGGCCAAGCTAATGCCACAATGGACATACGCTGGTTGATATTCTGGCTTTTAGGCATGTGTTTGACCTTTCCTAAAACTAAAAACTGCCCCACAGAGAACTGTGAAGCAGTTTGAGTTATCGACTAATTTTGTGCGCGGATTGTATAACTTTTAAACGCAAAGTCACGTTACTTTTAGGGGTATTTACAAGAAACATTACCCAGCAACAACAAATCCATAAGCCTACGCTATCATTCATTATTTACTGCTTGATTATTTTGATTTTTTCCAGCTCTAAACCCGGCTTAACAAAGTCGATATCTAGGGTGTAGAACCCAGGGTTCAACTTCACCTTCAAACCTTCTACCGTAATCAGTTCACCATCCGTGCCATGCATTGGTAACGTCATACTGAAGTCTCCATTGAGGAATAGACTGCAAGAAGATTGAGCCAGAGAATCACGCTCGTACTTCATCATGCCATTGAACTGGTATACACCTTCCTCGTCCACCTTAAGCACAACCGAAGCGTTCACTTTCGTATTCAAGGTAATTTCCTGTTCAACGGAATGCGTTTCTTCACTTGGTTGCTCAGTTTGTGCAATAAAGGTTTTGATTGGCTCGTAAACTTTCAGCGGTCGTTCCATGACTGGAGCGGCCATGATGAAGCGACAGATATTCATCGCAGAGCGTTGCAACTCCCCAATGGTTAGTGTGCCGTTTTCTAGCGCTTGTAGCGTGTCATCGCCCATCGCATTGCTCTCTGCACCGTCATTCTCGACCACCATGTAAAGATCGTTTTGTGCACGCACCATAAATGAAGTAAAGGTTTTACTCTCTTCACCCGCTTCGATTGGGTCATTCATCTTCGCCCACCAATCCGTCATCACAATACCGGTGTAGCCCCACTCATTACGCAGAATAGTGGTGTTTAAGTCGTAGTTGGATGCCGCCCAATGCCCATTCACTGGGTTGTAAGACGTCATGATGGTGGTCGCATTACCTTGCTTCACTGCCATCTCAAACGGCTTGATATGGATTTCACGCAGTGCACGCTCAGACATGATGCTGTCCACATCCACACGAGCGGTTTCTTGATCGTTCGCCGCATAGTGCTTGATGGTGCCCGACACACCCGCTTTGCTTAAACCACGAGTCTGCGCTGCCGCCATTACGCCCGTCATAAACGGATCTTCAGAGAAGTACTCGAAGTTACGTCCATTCAAAGGGTGGCGATGAATATTGATTCCAGGGCCAAGCAAGGTATCGATGTGGTTGGCACGCAACTCTTCACCAATTAGGAAGAAAAGCTCTTCGTTTAGAGCAGAGTTCCAAGTACAACCAAGTAAAGTGCCAATCGGTACTTGCGTTGCCTTATGACCACTGTCCATACGAATACCTGACGGGCCATCTGCCGCTGCTGCTACGGGAATTCCTAGTTCAAACAGGCTGTCAGACACACCACCAAACGCGGCTGCCGTTCCCGGCGTCACTTTCGGGCTGCACATACCTTCACCACGAACGATAGTGGCAAGTTGCTCCGGTGACATCTGCGCGACAAAATCTTCAAGGCTTGCTTTACCTTGTTTAACGTCCATCAACTTGATGCCTTGGTTGCCGGTCAGTTCGAACGTGCGAGGCATATTAGCTTGAATACGTTCTGCCAAAGAGACAGTGCGTTGTGACGTAATTTCATGGCTCAACACATAAGTGCCATTGGCATTCTTCTGCGCCGGCTTCATGCGTTCAAATTCATGAATTGGCGCACAAGCTTCACTCAAGACTTCCACAACTAACGTATTATCCAGTTGCAACGTCGCGGTCACTGGCTTAGCGTGACGCACACTTTCACCAATACAGAACTGGTAGCATCCAGCTTCTAGGACATAGCAGCTGCGATGTCCGGTCACACCGCTGTCATCGTAAGAGGCTAGCGAAGCGACAGGCACTGAGATACGCACTAGCCCACTAGCACCCGGCTTAAGCGTTTGTGTTTTAGCAAAACCAGCCAACACACGAGCAGGTTTACCTAGCTTGCCTTGCGGCGCTTCAACATAAAGCTGCACCACTTCTTTAGCAGCAAATTCAGAGCCCACGTTGCTCACTTCAACATCAAAGTGCAGCACAGCGTCTGCGCCTTGCCCTTCGGTCGTAAATTCTACTAAATCACGGCTAAAATCGGTGTACGACAGACCAGCGCCAAACTCAAACTGCACCACTTCTGGATTAAAGGTTTCAAAATAGCGGTAGCCCACGTAGATATCTTCAACGTAAATATTACGATCTTTGCGCCCGAAGTTCGCTGAAGATGGATAATCCGCAAGATGGTAGGCAATCGAGTCAGTCAGTCGACCACTCGGTGATTGATCGCCTGACACGATATCCGCCAAACCATGACCGCCTTCCATACCCGCAGCCCAGCTGTAGAGCACACCTTTGATGGATTCATTGCCTTCGATGGTGTTTAACCACGCCATGTCCATGATGTTGGTGACGTTCATCACCACAATCACGTCATTGAAGTGGCGATTGACCTTGGCGATCATGTCCGCTTCTTCCGCGGTTAAACGGTAGCTGCCCGGCTTGTCGGCGTTGTCTTGGTCTTCTCCTGCGGTACGGCCAATAAACACCATGGCTTTGTTGGAGTTCGATGCCGCTTCTGCCACGATGTCATCGGTAAGTGGCATCTCTTGCTGGAACCAAGGTTCTGCTGCCCAGCCGCCGCCGCCATCATCGAATGGGTGCTCAGCGATCCAATCTTGGTATACAGCGACCAACGCTTCATTCAAACGAACCTTTGTATTAGCTCGTAACCCGTCCAGCGCGCTGATGGCGTATGGCACATTAACCGCTCCACCTGAACCCGTGCCACTACGATGCGTATCAATTTGGCAGCGGCCAAACAGCGATAGGGTATCTTGCGCGGTCAAAGGTAAAACCGCGTCATTGTTTCTGAGAAGTACAATCCCTTCGGCTGCCGCTTGTCGGCTTACAGGGACGAGGTTCTTTTGCGCTTGGCTAATTTGTTTATTGTTCATACACAACCACACAACCGTTCAATTTGTTTCGTATTTCAGCGCGCTGAATGACAACGGGTCATTAAAGTCACGCGAGTCGTTATTGGCATCGTGCTTTTCACCGGCTAGACAGGCATCGGAGGCGAGTTGAAAAACGTCGCCAGCCCTGCAAAAACGGGCAAAAAACGTCGATGAGAATTCGTTTTTCTATGTGGAAATAGTATGCTGACCAGATGCGCCATTCTACCAAAATGGCGACAGTAAAAAGGAATATCGCGACATGAGCATCATCTACCAACTCAAAGCACATCAGAAGCACAGTCATCTCAAGTTTGCCTACGTCGACGGACATCACCATTGTGATTTTGCCGCGCACAAACATGACTTTTCTGAACTATTTTTAGTGGTCAGTGGTAGCGGTAAGCATACGGTCGCGGAATACGAATACCCGCTACACAAAGGCGATGTATTTGTGATTAATGGCGACATCGAGCATGGCTTTCGCGACGTAAACAAACTCAAGATCATTAATTTGATGTTTGATTCCAACACACCGTTTTTTGAAATACCTTCCATGCGCCAGTTGTCCGGCTACCAAGCCATGTTCAAAGTAGAACCTATCGCGAGACAAACCACCGAGTACAAAGCAAAACTGACCCTCGATCGTCAGCAATTGCCAGAAATCGAACGCCTTTTGTCAGATTTGAAGTCGGAATATGAAGCCTCGCAGCCTGGGTTTGAAGTCATGCTAACCAGCTTAATGCAGCAGTTGGTGATCGCTCTTTCCCGAATGTATCAAGACCAAAGCCAAGAGTTGCCACAAACCACACTTGCACTCAGCCGAGCCTTGGTATTTATTGAGCAGCACTTCAGTGATGTCGGCGTAAACAGCGATGCAATTGCGAAGGCAGCCTTCATCAGTAAACGTCAGCTAGAAAGGCTATTTCGCCAGTTTTTAGACACGTCTCCGAACCAGTATTTACGTGATGTGCAGTTGAACTACGCGACAAAGTTATTGTGTGAAGAGAACGAGCGTTCGGTTCAGTACATCGCCGAACAGTGTGGTTTTGCGGATAGCAACTATTTCTCTAAGTGCTTTAAGCAAAAGTTTCAGCACAGTCCGAGAAGTTACCGCAAAGAACATTTCTTACTGGCATAAAAAAAGCCGCTATGCCAGCGGCTATGAATGGGTAACCATCCACTGCAATATAATCGAGCTCCCCCGTTATGTACTTAGTCACTTACAACGCCATAATGTTAAGTAAACTATGTATGTTCTCGCATATTGCTAAAGGGATTTGATGCGGCCCCCAAGAACCGCACCAGAGTTAAGAACTACAAGGTGATTACCACCAAGCTTCAAACATTGCGCCAACCGTAAGCGTATCTACGTCAGTTGCCACTTTTTCACCGCTGTCATTAAAGCCAGTGTACTCGTTATCTGCATTACCCACTGTTGCGTAGAAACGTAGCATTGGACGAGACCAGGTTTCAGGACCGATCGCCATATTTTGTGACAGTGTCATTTTCCAAGAGCTATTCGTAGCATCAAAGTCATCGTAATCCACAACGCTGTAACCTGCTTCTAGCCAAGTAGAGTGGATGTCGTTCCATTGGTAAGTAGGACGAACGATCGCGTTGTAGTTTACGCGGCTATCTGTACCTTCAACTTCAAGCGATTGGTATGCAGCCAAGTATTGCACACCTAATTTGTCAGTAAGAGAAGTGCCGCCATCAAAACTAACCAGCAGTGCATTCTTGCCTTCTTCTAACATATGGCTGTAAAGAACACTGTCTGTGGTGTTATCAGAGTAACGAACCACTAAACGTTGACCCGCAACCGATAGCTCACCTGCAACTTGGTAAGCGGTCAAGTCATCACCATCGAGCTTTTCTGATGCAAAACCGTAGTTCGCATATAGGCTTAGATTCGCAGATTCACCTAGCTGAATACCGTGTAGCTTACTGGTGATAGCGTAACGGCCTGTATCGCCAACCATATCACCTTCGATTTCTCCTACAGCACCGAAGTCCAGTTTCGCCCCACCTAGGTTAAGGTTGTAGAAACCCGCACCCTGGCCATCGTGTGTCATCCAAAAGTAATCGTTCAAATCTGTTTGTGGACGTTGGTGGAAGTCACGACCAGCCCAAACGTAAAGGTCTGGCTGCGACTCAAATAGGTTTGTTGCACCAGCATACATCTTCTTCACGTTTACGCCGCCATCATCAGCCCAAGAAGAGTCAGCCCAATGGTCTAGCATCAAAACGATATCCCAAATCGCACCGCCATCACTCTTAAACGCTTTCGCTAACTGGAACTCACCACCGTTGCCTTCGTTACCTAAACGGCCTGTTGCATTCGCATTCAATGCACCGAACGTACCTACGGTTTGAGCATCACTGCCTTGGTAATGCGCGCCGTAACGAGCGTAACCAGAGAACACGATACCCAGAGGAACATCTGTTTCTGGTGTTAATACGGCTGGTTGCTGATCGTAAACGTAGCCAGTTTCAATTTTTTGTTCTAGCTCTTGAATTCGTTTTTCAAGTGCTTCTACATCAGAATTTGCAGCAAGAGAAGGTAGAGAAGCAAACGAAGCCGCCACTGCTAGGGTAAGAGGTAAAACTTTAAAGTTTTTCATGATAACTCCATCATTATTATATTTTGCATTTCCAAGAAAGCGCTTTCTTAATGGGGCAAAAATTTTTGCCTAAAATGAGCAAATTGAGACAGATTTGAGAGAAAAAGACAGAAATCCTCAAACCAGTAGCAAAAAAGCTATTCCCTAACGCTTTTAACGGCATTATATGGACAAAAAGCGAGCTAAAAAGTGATCAAACTCACCAAGAAAGCGTTTTCTTGATGTATAGATCACATCATTGCAAGGTTTGATCATTGAGCTGAGTGATTGATCCGTTTACTAAACAAAAAAGCTCACCTTGAAAGGTGAGCTTTGGTTCATAATCTCTATTTAATAGCAGCGGTTAAGGTGCAACAAAGCGAATATTGCGTAATTTAACGTGTAGGTTTTCTCCACCTAGCCCTTCTAAAACAAATGGGTTGGTTACGCTATTCACATCAAATTGACTTCCTGGTGAGAAACGATTCTCCGCAGCAATAAAGTCAATAACTGGAATTGCGTATGTATGCCATTGCCCATCAGCCAGTAGCCCTTGAGGAGAATCCGCTAACGCAATATCACTCACATTTGGCCAACCGCTATCCATCTTTATCAAGACATCTGAATTACTGCCTAAATCAACAATATTGATATCAAACTTTAACACCCAGTTTGCGTATCTACTCATATCCAGTGCTGACTCAGCGGTAAAAAATAGGTTTCCTGCACCGCTAAATTGTGCATCTAACATCCCATCCGAAAAGTTGCGGCTATCAGGTGCATCAGCGGTATAACCATCTAATATAAAGCCTTCTATTATGCTGTCAGCAGCAATCACCAACGGTTTGGTAAAAATAAGGTTATCGACTTTAAACGCGAGATCAACATTGTTGACGGGTTCAAACACCACGGGGTTGCTTACGCCATTGATGGAAAAGCCATTGGTGCCTGCAGCAATAAAGTCATTCACAGGGAAAGTAAAGGACTTCCACTCATCGACCGCTGGTAACTGAGCAAATGGGATATCAATAGGTGCTAGTGCCGGATAGCCGCTATCCATTTTCACCGATAGTGCACTTGCGTTACCCGACACCAAGTTCAGATCAAAACTTAGCTCGCCATCGATGAAATCAGCCATATCGAGAGCACTATTGAGCGATTCAATATAGGCATTACCGTTATCGATAATCGAGATGTTAATTAGGTTATCAGCAATAGTGCGAGTGTCATTACTGCTGTCATCCCAACCATTTAAGTTAAAGCCATCTAACAAGTCACCACTTGCAAATAATGGTAATGACATAGCAGAAAGATCCACTTCCTTCGGAAAATCTGGCTCCTCAACGCCCTCATTTACAACCGCGTCGCCAGATGCTGGTGTCGCACAGCCTTTACCAGTTTCAGGATCGACACTACATTGATAAATACGGACATAATCTACCTGCATTTCTGCCTGCTCAATGGTTTCATCAATCCCACCATCATTAACAGATGATGGCCAACTTCCCCCCATAGCAAGGTTTAGAATCAAGTGAAATTTCTGGTTATATGGTGCATCGTCAGTACCACTGATCCAATTACCATCATCATCTTGGTAATGACTCCACCAGCCTTCACTGCTTTGCGTCGCATAGTGAACATCATCCACATACCAACGGATTTCACCCTGCTCCCACTCGATAGCGTAAGTATGGAAATCATCGGCTGGGCTAATGTTCTCATCACCAAAGTCGTACTCTTCACCCGAGTAAACATTGTTCGGCCACGCTTTACCGTAATGAAGGGTGCCATGGACACGATTTTCTCTTTTCTCGACCCCTTCGTGCTGATAAGTGGTACCAAGGTTGACGGCTTCCATGATGTCAATTTCTCCTGATGCCGCCCATCCTCCATACACATAGTCCGTTGGTAGCATCCAGATTGCAGGCCAGGTGCCTTGTCCTAGGGGTAATTTAGCTCGAACCTCAAAGCGCCCATACTTCCAGTCACCTTTATTCATAGTCCGTAAACGAGCGGAGGAATAAGGCAGCGTTGTTAACGTTTCTCCATAACCATCCGATCCTTCGACACTGTCTGGCCCAGTAGTATCACCTTTAATCACTCGAATGGTCAGCTTGCCATCTTGAACAAATGAGTTCTTAGCATCATCTACGTAACACTGCTGCTCAGCATTGCCTCCTCCCCAACAGTTCTTCTCGTGATTCCACTTTTCACTGTCAATTTCTGCGCCATCAAACTCATCACTCCAAACTAATGCCCAACCGTCCCCAACACTTGGCTCTACCGTGTCATTTGAGCTACCGTTACACCCAACTAGAGACAGAGACAGCAAACCAGTGGTCACCACCAAAACGTCCTTTTTCATTTTTCTTTCTCCTATTACGCAATCCAAAGAAAGCGCTTTCTTGTGGTTGCGATAAAAAAGATGGATAATCCATCTAACAATAAACGACAAAGGTATGGTTTAATTTCATAAGCATATGAATAACCATACAATGATTTTCAATTAATAGAGTCTAGTAATGGTTTGGCTTGGTGTATGTGATCCCAACACCTATGAAAGCACTTTCTATTGCTGCAGTTCACATTTGAGCTTAATTTATAAACCGATTCTACCCAAGCCCAAGGTTCTTGGAGATATCACTCACACAGAGCGCGACTAAGTCGACAAATGTGATGCTTTCCCTATGACGAATCGGGAACGACGAGTAACATGGTTCAATAATTAGAATGGATAAGGTACTTCCCATTGATCACAATTAAAGAAGTCTCTGAGTTGGCGAAAGTTTCTCAATCTACCGTCTCAAGAGCGCTAAACGGCCATCCTACGGTAAAAGAAGCCAATCGAAAAAAGGTATTTGATGCCATTGAAAAGCTAGGTTACAAACCAAATGCTTTTGCTCAGGCCTTGGCATCTAGCCGCTCAAACAGCATTGGTATGTTGGTTGGCTCTTTAGATGGCCCTTTTTACGGCCCTTTAATGCACCATGCGGAAAATACCGTTCGCGAAAGCAATAATCATCTGATTGTGACCAGCGGTTTAGAATCCCATTCACGTGAAATTGACTCGATCAATTTCCTTCGCTCTAAGCAAGTTGATGGCTTGATCATTCATTCCGATATGCTGTCAGACGATGAATTGATTGAGGTTATTGAGAAGACACCATCTACCATCGTACTCAACCGTTACATTCCTGAAGTCGCAGATAAGTGCATCTTTATTGATAACGAATTAGGTGGCTACTTAGCAACAAAACACATGCTTGAAAATGGTCACACCAAAGTGGCTTGCATTACCGGTCAGTTAAGTAAAATTGATAGCCGAGATCGCTTACAGGGTTATCGAAATGCTCTTAGCGAACACGGCATTGCGTACGATAGCAACTTAATTGTCGAAGGTCGTTTTGACCATGAAGACCGTGGGTTAAATCATACTTGTGCACGACGATTACTTGACCGTGACCCTGAAATTACCGCCATCTTCTGTCATAACGACAACATCGCTCTCGCGGTGTATGACGTCGCGTACGAACGCGGCTTGGAGATTGGTAAGGACATTTCTGTTGTCGGCTTCGATAACGACAGCCACAGTCAACATATTCGACCAAAACTGACCACAGTAAACTTCCCTGTTCAAGAGATGGGATATGAAGCAGCTCAAGGAGTGATTGCTTTAGTCCACAAGCAAGAGCGCGTAATAAAGCACAAGTTAACACCTGAGCTGGTTGTACGAGAATCCGTCGGTAAACGTTAATTTCTTTGTATCTGCGGCAGATACTCTTCCAACTTAAAGCAAATACAAAAAGGCCCCGAATGGTATCGGGGCCTTCGTTTATCAAGTGTATTACGCTCTCAAGAAAGAGCTTGGAATCGACACAATCACTTTCTCAATCTCGCCTGAGCGAGCAAAGATGGCATTACTTTGTGCTTTCGGGATAACCAAACCTTCAATGACTGACTGCTTGCCATTTGAATGAGTGAAAACCATGCCAGCTTGAGCTTTAGACTCAACAAGTTGATAAATCACTGGCAATTGACAAAGCGTGAATGCCAACTGATCTTTCTCTATCACGTAACTTTGTGTTTTACCTGACACACTTTGGCAAGAGAACGACGCCGACTCCGTCAAGAACTCATGGCGATGCAGCAAACGTGGGTCGATGTGAATCTCACCTTCTTCAACCAAAACACCCAGTTCAATAAAGCGCGTGATCACCTCTTCTTTCACCTGACCCGTCATACCTGGCTGCTGCGCACCAGCATGCTTTGGTGTATGCGAGTATGGGTCTGTTGGAAATGCGCCGTAGTTTTCTGGCGTTTTGTTGAAGCCAATACCTGCGCGAACTCGGTAGTAGTATTCCGCCAACTTTTGCGTTTCTTCACTATCGGCATCCAGTTCACGCGCTGCCAAGTAGTTTTCTTGTACTGCAAGCAAAAGCTTAGAAACCATGTGCCAGTAGATACAGCCCAGACCTTCGTAACCAAACATGGTGCCTGAGCGGCCAGTAAACGCTTTGTGGTTGAAGACTTCTTCGTACAGCGCTTCAACCGCTTCCCATCCATCTTCCGTTACGTCAGTATAATCACTACGTAACTGCTGAATCTGTGCTTTGAGATAACCGCTGTTTTCTAGGCTCGCATGGAAGTGGAATTGACCTTGCTCGTCAGCACTGACTAAACGTTGGTCGCCCTTTTTCAGCATCGAACTTAACACTGGCACCGCATTGATTTGCGCGTCCGTTAAGCTGTTCTTGTTCATGAATGCATTTAAATCACGATCTGGATACAGCATGAAGCTGTGTTGATCTTCGCGGTACATCTCGCTGGCAAACAGATTATCCAGTAAGCTCACCGCTTGCGCTGGTGTCAGCACGCCAGCGCTTAGGGCTGCCACTTGACCTTCCAACATTGGGTACAACTCTTCCACCTTCAAGCTTTCCGCAGAGTAAGTCAATATGTTGTAGGCGTTAAACAGGCCATCTTCACGCAAGTTGCTAGCAATGCTCGAATCCAGCACGGTCAAACTCACCTCAAGTAGCTGCTTGATAGCCGATGCTTCGACGGTAGTTTTGCCCGAGAAACCGTTCACACGGTATACACGCTGACGGAAGTCCTCGGCGGCTTTCTCTAGCTGAGTCAGGATCGCTTTGCGAGTTTGGCGAGTTACGGTTTCTTGGCGAATCTCTTTTGCCGCTTCCGACAAGATACGAGTGGTTGAGAGTAGCCACTCAAACACTTCTTTCGACATGCTGACCGATGCAGGTGCATCTGCCAACAGTTGCTGCAAGAACACGACATAGCGACGCATGTAGTACAGCGTGACCATCGACAAACCATTGCCGACAATTGCGTTGTTGGCATCGTTCCACTCTGGTCGCTGAGTATTGAGCCAAATACCGCCATCCAGTACCAAGTTGCTCAGTTTCGCCAACAGTGGCACCAGCACTTTTTCGGTCAGGTTGACCATGTATACGTCGCTGTCGCTACCAAGCACCAGTCGCCCATCGCTGCCCATCTCAGATACACGTTGTTCGATACTGTGTTGCAGCTCATCATTAAACGTCACTGTATCTTTTGGATTGACGAATAGCTTCTCAACATCACACAACTCGTAAGGCACGTTCGCGTAGCTGAATACATCCGATTGCATCATTGCTAACAGATCATCACGCTGATACTTATCTGCTAACTCTAGGAACTTAAGTAAGTAGATGATTTGATGATCGCCCCAGTAACCAATGTTGCTCCATGGGTCATCTGGCTCCAGCATTTCCCAGTCAATGCCATCTTTGGTGATACGATATGGGTTGTAACCATCCATTGTGGAAGCATTCACAAACTTAGCTAGGAAAGATTGAATAAAGCCAGGATAGCTCAGCGCAATCGCCTCCCAGTTTTGGAAGATGTCGCGCCAGTTACCTTGGTAAGAAAGCAAACGCTCGCCATTGTCGTCTTTCAGTTTGATTTCGTAGTGGTTCCAAGGGCGGCTTGGATCGCCGTGGCGACGACCAAACGTCAGCGGCAGATATTCGTAACTAAGACGGATTAACTGCGCATCGTCACTTTGCTTAGCCAAGCTGACGAGCTCTGCATGAGTAAACTGCTCAGGCAGATCAGCAAACAACCCTACGTGACGCTCAAATACAAGACGGTTGGCATTGCGAATTGTCGCAAGTACGTCTTTTTTGTCTAGAGTGTAGTTGTTTTCAAATACCCCACCACGCATGTTATTAAACAGTACGTTAGCGTAGTGGTGCACACTGGTCTCTTCTTCTGCCGTGATTTGCCAAGCATCTGCACCAGACATCAAACTTATCAATTCTTGCTGGTTAGCAGCGATACTCTGCTCAACTTGTTGCGTCATGTTCACTGGCTGCGCAAGACGATTACGCATCGCCGTCACATCGCTATGGTTCTTGTCGATGTCTGCAATGATCAACCAAGACTTGTTCTGGTTTGCTTCTAGCTTGATAGACTTATGGATCAAGTAGCTGCCGCGTACGCCTTTGGTCAGGGTTTCGTTTTGGATTTCACGATCTTGACGGAATGCGTTCACTTGGCTGCTGCTGAGTAAGCGCTGGCCATAATCGTTATCGACACTGAACACGGTCGTTGCCAGCAAAGATTCCGCTGGTTCAGCGCGATCACTAAGTTTCGCATACATGGTAAACAGCGCTAGTGAACTACCATCAAGCAACTCATTCCATTTATAAGCGTCCACCAATGCGCTGCGTGTTTGCAGTGCAGACAGCGGTGCGCCCGATGGCAATAAGTTTTGCAGGCCATCAATCAACTCAATCTCTCGAGTGGTGCCTGACAGATCGGTGATTTGCGAACGGCGAACAAAGCCAAACTCTTCACTGGTGTTCCAGCTGTATTGGAATTTTAGCTTTAACGTGTGATTAAGCTCTTCAAAAACAATCTTGTCGCCAATGGTGTTTTTGTACAGATGGCGCTCAACTTGGTACAACCCATCATGATGGCGGTTGAATGGTTCCCACATCGCCACGCCTTGTTCACGAGCGACTTTGATGATGGTTTTTGAACCAGTATTTTCTGCATTCTCGTGAATATGGTCGACAGATTTGTATGGGAACAACGCGTTCTCTGGACGAATACGACCTGCCGACAAGCTGCCCGTAGATGAAATAAATAGCCAATGGTCACTGGCTGACACGACACTGATGAAAAACGGGTTCATTTGGTCTACATGAGAAATCTTGTAGTATCGTTCGCCGTCCAAATCGACGAAACGTCCCTCTACGGCTGGGCAAGAATAATGTTCAAAAGTCATAATGTTCTTCCAATAATTATGAAAGCGCTTTCTTTCTACGCTTTTTTTAATAAGCTAATTTGTTTTTATCCTAAGTGGTGACAACGTGCGTAATGGTTCTCCGCCACTTTTGTCGCGTCAGGTACTGATTGAGTACACACCTCTGTCGCCTTTAAACAACGAGTCGCAAATGGGCATCCCACGCTACTTGGTTTCCAAAGCGGAATGTCGCCTTTTTTCGCCATCAGTTCACGCTTACCTGAATTTCCTACTTCTGGCACTGCTGAAAGCAGCAACTGGGAATATGGGTGTTGCGGGTTTTGCGTCACGCTATCACTGTCACCCCACTCGACCATATGACCCACGTACATGACGGCGGTTTTTTCCGCGAAGTAACGTGCGGTCGCGATGTCATGGGTGATGTACATGAAAGAGATGCCGTGCTTGTCTTTAAGATCCGACATCAAGTTTAAAATGCCTAAGCGAACTGACACGTCGAGCATTGAGATGGGTTCATCCGCCAGAATCACTTCAGGATCGACGGCGATCGCACGAGCAATCGCAACACGTTGACGCTGACCGCCACTTAGCTCATGTGGGTATTTTTCTGCGGTTTCTTTCACCGGAGACAGACCAACCAGCTCAAGCAATTCGTAAACCAGCTTTGGAATCGCGTCTTTTTCCGCACGGTTATGGATCAGAAGCGGACGTGCAATGTGGTGATAAATAGTATGAACTGGGTTCAGCGAGCCAAATGGGTCTTGGAAAATCATCTGCACTTGGCGCGCGTATTCCAGCTCGCCGTGCTCTTGAATGTATTCACCCAACTCTTGGCCTTTGAACGTTACCTCACCATCGGTTTTGTCGTAGATGCGCGTCAGAACGCGTGCGCCAGTGCTTTTACCTGAGCCAGATTCACCCACAATAGCCAGTGCTTCCCCTTTGCGCAGTTCAAACGTAACGTCATTCACCGCTCGCATCAAGTTGCTTTTTGCTGACTGACCAATAGGAAAGTCTTTCACTAGATTCTTAACTGAGAGAATCACTTCTGGGTTTGTTACGTTATCCATTATTCTCTCCCGTTTACATCAAATGGCATGACACTAGGTTGCCGTTTGTGACTGGCACCAAGGTTGGATCGCTCTTCTGACACTCTGCAAAACATGCATTGCAACGCGCTTGGAAGTTACACCCTTGCGGGATTTTCAGTAGGTTCACAGGGTTACCCGGAATGCCGTATAAACGCTCTTTCGGTCCATGAATGGTTGGGAATGAAGAAATCAAACCTTTGGTGTATGGGTGTTGAGGATCACCAAATACGTTCTTCGCGTCCCCAAGTTCAATTAAGTTTCCCGCGTACATCACACCAATGCGGTCTGCGATTTCACCCATCAAGCTCAAGTCATGGCTGATGAACAGAATCGAGAAGCCAAATTTGCTCTTCAGCTCGTAAAGTTCATTAAGGATTTCACGCTCTACCACCACATCGAGCGCGGTGGTTGGTTCATCCATGATGATCAGTTTTGGCTCTAACGCGAGCGCAACAGCAATCACCACACGTTGACGCATGCCGCCACTCAATTGGTGTGGAAAGCTCGCCATGCGGTCGCCGTGAATGCCCACCACGCCAAGCAGCTCAACCGCACGGTCATACGCTTCTTGGTAATTCACTTTTCGGTGCGCAAGAATTACGTCGGTTAACTGCTCACCAATGGTGATCACTGGGTTCAAAGAGTTCATTGCACTTTGGAACACCACAGACACGTCATTCCAGCGGAAGTTGCGTAACTGTTTATCGTTCATCTTCAACACGTCCTGACCTTTGTAGAGGATTTCCCCTTCAGAGATCAGAGCCGGTGCTTTATGCAGACGTGAGATAGCAAATGCCAAGGTACTTTTGCCGCAACCAGACTCACCGGCGATACCGAGCGTTTCACCCGGAGCGATGCTGATACTGACGTTGTTCACCGCACGAGCTACGCCGTTTGGTGATACATAATCGACGCATAGGTTGTTAATTTCTAATAAGTTGCTCATCTTAGACCTCGGCGCTTATCTGCTTCTTTTTTCAGTTTGTGCCACAGCTTGATGTGTGGACCAGTACGAAGTTTCGGGTTACTCACTTGGTCAATCGACATGTTGATCAGTGCCAGTGCACCACCTGTGATTGCCAATGCCATGGCTGGAACTAACATCTCCCACCAAGCACCTGTGTATAGAGACGAAGACGTTTGTGCCCAGTACAACATCGAGCCCCAGCTCACTTCTGTTGCATCACCCAAGCCTAGAATGCCAAGGCCAGCTTCTGAGCCCATTGCGTAAATCACCGTGCCCAAGAAACCACCAAATACGATCGAGACTAGGTTTGGTAGGATTTCGACCAAAATGATGCGGATTTTTGATTCGCCCATCACTTCTGCCGAGATAATGAATTCTTTGCTTCGAATCGCCATGGTTTGCGAACGAATCACTCGCGCTCCCCAAGGCCAGGAAGTTATCCCGAGCAATATGGTGATGACGAGGGACCCCACCTGCCCTAAGAAAGCGGCGAGCACAATCAGCAAGGGTAGCTGAGGGAACACCAAGAAAACGTTAGTTAGGAAGTTAAGACGCTCATCGATTTTGCCGCCGAAGTAACCCGCAGAGACACCGATAATGACGGCTAAGCTCATCGCAATCACACCAGCAGAAATCGCAACCGTGAGTGATTTTCTCGCGCCGTGCAACACTTGGCTGTAGACATCACGGCCACTACGAGTAGTGCCAAGTACGTGCTCTGCATTTGGCGCTACGTGTGGTCTTGCAACACGACGGTCAGGGTCATGCGTTGCCAGCACAGGAGCGAAAATCGCACCAGCTAAAACTATCGACAGTAGCAAGCCACCGATAATGGCAGGCGGGTTGCCATAGAAAAAAGCGTACACTTTGCCGAAGCTTTTTTTGATTCGCTTCCAAGAGAATTTCGACTCACGAGTCATTAACTCATCGTGCTCTGAAGGCGTTGGGGTTTTGATTATTTTTTCCATGATGCACCTTAGTTCGAAATTCGTGGGTCAAGCCA
This sequence comes from Vibrio sp. WZ-1, assembly GCF_052037695.1. Taxonomy (NCBI): domain Bacteria; kingdom Pseudomonadati; phylum Pseudomonadota; class Gammaproteobacteria; order Vibrionales; family Vibrionaceae; genus Vibrio; species Vibrio sp. WZ-1. Next base: position 95,614 of record NZ_JBQEQR010000055.1, read on the forward strand.
CACGTAAAGCAGATCAGCAATGAAGTTGGCAGTCAGAACCGCCGTCACTAAGATAAGTAAGATGGCTTGGATAAGTGGGTAATCACGCGCCACGATGCCTTTCAGCAGGATGTTGCCCAAGCCCTGGTAGTTGAACACCACCTCAGTCATGATTGAGCCAGCGAACGAAAAACCAATCGCCATAGCAATCGCTGTTGCAACAGGCAAAATCGCATTACGGCCTGCGTAGCGGCTCATTACTTTGTAGCTGCTTAAGCCTTTCGCTTCTGCCATGGTGACGTAGTCTTCACCCAGTACGTTGATCATTGCGTTACGCATGTTGAATACCCATGTCGAGATACCAACCACGACCATTGAGCCCATTGGCAATATTGCGTGTTTCGCTACACTGCTGATGAATTCCCAGTTAAAGCCAGGCTCTAACGAAGGGTCATAGGTGTAAGCCAACGGCAGCAGTTCCATCTTCAGACCGAAGAAGTAGAACAGCAATAAAGCGGTCACGATGTAAGGGAAGTTACTGATAAAGGCCAGCACTGGCGGTACGATTTGGCCGAACAGTCCTTCGCGACGGTAAGAGGCGTAAGTACCAATACTGACACCAATGATCAGCGCCACAATAAGAGACCCAAGGGCTAGGAACATTGTCCATGGAAGTGCCATCGCAATCACTTCAGATACGCTAACAGGGAACATCAAAACCGATGGACCAAGATCAAGCGTGAAGACACTTTTGATGTAAGCGATGTATTGCACAAAAATGTTGCCATCAACGAAGCCGTACATCTCACGTACAGCATCCATCTGAGCAGGATCCATTCGACCTTGCGCCGCAGCAAACAAGGCATCAACTGGGTCACCAGGCATTAAGCGCGGCAACATGAAGTTGAAAGAGATCGCAATCAGAAAGGCAGTAAAATAAAAGCCAAATCGGCGAGCTAGAAACGACATATCAAACCTTTAACTTACGAGCCACAACACGCACTTACTTTTGCAATTACGGTTGCGGCTCCGATGTTAATTAAAAAACCTACCTACAAATTGAAACCGCTAGTTATTTCAGGTGTAGGTTGTTCAGGATGATCACGCGCTTGCCGCCGTCATACCAAACCGGTTGGATGTAAGGGTCTTTTTCACTTGGCCAACCAACGATGTTTTTCGTGCTGTATTGGAACCAAGTTGGGTTTGAGAACAGCGGAATAAATGGCATGTTCTCTGCCGTGAACTCTTGAAGTTCTGAGATGATCGCTTCCTGTTTCTCTGCATCACCAATCTTACCGAAGCTGTCGATCAGCTTATCGATTTCAGGAGAGTGCACACCGTGACCAGCATGGAAACCTTTGCCGATACGTGAAGTGTGGTAGTACTCTTGGAACGCAAGGATTGGGTTATCCGACACCATTGACCAGTTGATTGACATAGTGAACGCACTGTCTTTCAAGTTCTTGTCGTATACAGCCCAGTCAACGGTTTTCACGTTGGCTTTGATGCCCACATCCGCGAAGTATTCCGTCACCATTTGTACGACTTGAATCCAATCCGTCCAGCCGTTTACGACTTCGATATCGAACTCAACCGTTGAGCCATCAGCATTGTCACGGAAGCCGTCGCCATTGCGGTCAACAATGCCCGCTTCATCTAGCAAGTTCTGCGCTTTCTTCGCATCGTATTGCGTTAGATGGCCGTACTTTTTGTTCACATTTTCGTCAATGTGATTTTTGTACAGCTCGGCAATACCGCCGACGTTGTAGTTCACGGTTGGATAACCATAAGCCGCGATATCAACAATCGCTTCACGGTCTAGTGCCATAGACAGAGCTTGGCGTACGCGCAGGTCATCAAACGGTGCTTTCTTAGTGTTTACGTACAAGTGAATCGCATCGTTCGCTGGGTACCAGAAGTGGTTGTTTTCTTTGTCTTGACCAACAAAAGTGGACTCAACGTCAGCAATAAAGTTTGAACCCCAGTCAATTTCACCTTTGATCAGAGCTGGCTGGATCTGCGAGTTGTCGTTGTAAGAACGGAAGTTCACGCAGTCTAGGTAAGGGCGATTTTCTAGGTAGTAGTTAGGGTTACGACACAGCTCCATTTGTTGTGGTTTCACATACTTAACGGTTGTCATTGGACCGCTACCCACCGGGTTTGGGTTGGTGAACGTTGTGTAATCCGATACCGTTGACCAAGTGTGTTTAGGGACAATGTGATAAGCACCAATGCTCCAAAGGAAAGTAGAATCCGGCTCTGCTAAATCAAATACAACTGTCTGCTTATCCGTCGCTTCAATACTTTTTAGGTTACCCGTTGGCCAAATCGCTTTAACATCAAATGCTGGAGATTTTTTGGTTAACTCAAAGCTAAACACCACGTCTTCCGCCGTTAATGGCGCACCATCAGACCATTTCAAGCCGTCACGTAGTTTTAGCGTAATGGTTTTTAGATCATCGGAATATTCAACCGACTCAGCCAAACGATAGTGTGTTTCCCCCGTCATGTTGTTCAACACAAACAGTGGTTCGAACATAATGCCGTGTAACGTGTCCTTAGTAGTGTATGGGTTAAAGTTTTCAACAAACCCGGTGTTGATGATTGGCACCGTCAGCGTACCACCTTGTTTGATGGTGTCCGCTTGAGCGGCAGTAGCAAGCATCATGCTGGCAGCAAATGTAGCGAGCAGAGTTTTCTTATGCATCACATTGTCCTTTTATAATGTTGAGTACGAAAAGAAAGCGCTTTCTTTGATTCTCAAAAAATAAAGCAACTTTAAGATGTGGTGTCATCAGCAAAATAATCTCTTACTCGCATCGACGGGCTCAAAACCACAAACAAGAAAGCGCTTTCTTATCGGGAGCAATATTCGTCAAAAAGTTCTTCTTGTTCAATATAGACCCATAAAAACAAAGCTCGGATCACAATCAAATAAAACCAATATATTCAACAACTTAAAAACAACCAAGATCTCACTTTTATTTTTTATATATAAAATTCAAAAACTTACAAACAAAGGCATATCCTTATATTTTGTGAGCTCATGCAAGTTTAAACCTTCACTCAACTTACTCAGAAACAGAGGCCAAAAAGTCGCCATTCACTATCCCATCATCGCAGCGGTGTCGTGCGCAAGTGCACAAATACTCATGACACAACAAGAAAGCGCTTTCAATTAGAAATTGGTAATGGAATCATAATCTAACCTAGGTAAATTCGAGGAAGAGGTAATGGTACAATTTTGGAATGGCAATAAATCCACTATTCGACAACAGTTTGAATGGAAAGTACTGCAACTCGCACTACAGAAAATTAAGCCAAACCTTAAGCTAAACAATGATGTAACGGATTATCCAAAGGCTGAACAAGAGGGACAAGTATTCTCCCAAGGAACCGATGTTTTAGTAACGGTCGCTGGAAACAAGAAATTCGAGCAGGGCTCGTATTTGATGTTGCCACAACCTTTGTGTCGAGGCTTGTTAGGTTGCCGTGTTTTGATCATCCATAAAAGTAGGCTGAATGAATTTAAAGTATTAAATGAAATCCAGCTTAAACAGCTAAGTATTGGCATTCCAGCGACTTGGGCTGATGCCGATTTATTTCGCACTAATCAATACCATGTTATTGAACAAGGCAGTTTAGAAGACAGATTGCTAGCGGTGCAAAATGGAGAATCGGATTACATGGCACTGGGAGCAAACGAAGCCGAAGCCATCGTGACGCAATACGCGCACCTTGTACCTGATTTAGTTGTAGAACCTACTCTTTTGCTCTACTACCCATTTCCCTTGGTATTTTATTGTCATCCAGAGCAAGCAGGCTTATTGGCGGATATTGAACAAGGCTTAGCGCAATGTAAAAACAGTGGGGAGCTAGATACTCTGTTTGAAAATACCTATGGCACTGATGTACGAGCAGTCAAGCTCCACCAGCGCCGTGTATTCCATTTAACAAATCCAATACTCCCTAGTGAACTGGCTTATTATCAATCGGACTTACTACCTATCTGAGACTCCTTAGGGCGGAATTTAGATACTGTAGACTCCCTTACGATAAGATCTATCGGGGGGAGTCGCGTACTGCGTTTCTCGCCAGTCAGTAGGCTTAAAATTGACTCCGCACAGACAACACCAATTTCCTCTACGGGCTGGCGCAATGTTGTTAAGCCAGGAGTGAAAAACTTGGAAGTGGGTAAATCATCAAAACCGATCACCGAAACATCTTCCGGTACTTTTATCCCATGATCGTGTAATGCTTTTATTGCACCATAGGCGGTCTGATCATTGGCTGCAAACAGTGCGGAAAAATGCACTTTCGATTCAATCAACTCTACCGTTCGGTCATAGCCAGTCTCGCTGCTAAAGTCGCCCTGCTTTATTAAATTGTTTCGTACTTTAATTCCCGCTTCGGTGAGTGCTTTCTTATAACCGACGAAGCGAGCAACCGCATCTGGCTGATTAAGTAGGCCTTTAATATGTGCGATGTTCACGTGGCCTTGTTGCAACAGATGCAGCGTTGCCATATGGCCGCCAAGCACATTATCAATATTCACTGATTGAAGCTTTTCACTGGTAAAGTTATACCCCACAGCAACGACCGGAATCTTTCTTGAGTACTCGACTAATTCCTGCTCTGTCAGGCTGCCTGCCACCACAATAACGCCGTCTACATTACTCTTTTCCAAATACTCAAGCGCATGTAGCTGCATACTGTGCTGCCAATACCCAGAAGCAATGATGAGTGAGTAACCTTTTGGTCCCAAAAAACGCTCCATATCGTTAAAAATACGACTGGTGAACGGACTTTCCGGATTTTGAACCAACACACCTATCGTCATGGTGCGAGCATTTAAGCCCTGGTTCATGCGGTAATTCGGTTTGTAATCGAGAGTTTTGATCGCGCCTTCTATAGCGACCGTTTTTTCTTGAGAAATGAAGGTAGTACGATTCAAATAGCGTGAAACAGTACTCGGAGACACACCGGCTAATTTGGCCACATCATAAATGGATGGAGAGCGTTTTTTCTTATTCATAATCATCCGCAAAGTCCAACATGCTAATAACAAAAATATAATTGACGAACTCGGTCCACTCAATGTTATTAAGTAATTACTTATAGACAAAAAGAGCCAGTGCGGAAACACTGGCTCTTCGCTTATCTAGGGTCTGTTGGCCTTTTGAGCTGATTTTTGCAGCAGTTTGTGGGTTCTTTATACAAGGCAGAGGCTTTGAAATGTAGTTGCCCTACCTGATAAGCCGATAACGCAGTAGAAAGGAGCCACAAACGCTGCCCGAAGGGTTCGGCTAAAAGCGTTTTACTCTTTGTTGAGAGGATTTTGCTTAGAATAACTAGGCTAC